>CAZFTY010000252.1:0-4370 GCA_964521835.1 uncultured Microbacter sp. | reverse complement strand
ACGCTCACTTTGCAGTTTGCCCGTGCGGCTATAGACGGTTACCGGTTGGGACAGGAGGGTACAACCGATTTTCTGACTATCAATTGCGCTTCGACCGATTATGCGGCTCATCTGTTTGGTCCTAATTCTGTTGAACTGGAGGATGTGTATCTGCGTCTCGATCGCGATTTGACTTCGTTCTTCGCCTATCTGGATGCTAAAGTGGGTAAGGGCAATTATCTGGTATTCCTGACTGCCGACCACGCCGGAGCAAATTCGGAAGGCTATCTGGCGGCACACAAAATGCCGACCGGTTTGCTGGAAGACAGAATATCAGGGAGTCTGAAGACGCAGGTTAAGGAGGCGTTTGGATCAGGAGAACTGATTACCCGTATCAATACCTTTCAGGTCTCGTTGAATAATCGCATGATCGATAGCCTTCATGTCGACCGTGAAAAACTGAAAACTTTTATCGTCGGGTTCCTGCAGCGCCAGAAGGGTGTTTTGTATGCCGCCGATCAGGAGAAGCTGGCTGTCAGCTCTATTCCCGAACCCATCAAAACCATGGCGATAAATGGGTACAATCCGCAACGGAGTGGGGCGGTGCTCTATATTCCACAGGCAGGATGGACTCCCGCTTCGTATGCCAAAGGAGCTAATCACAGTCTCTGGAATCCGTACGATACCCATATTCCGCTCTTGTTTATGGGATGGAAGGTCAAACATGGAGTATCGAATCGCAGAGTAACCATTACCGATATTGCAGCTACGGTTGCCGCCTTGCTGCACGTTCAGATGCCAAGCGGATGTGTCGGAGTGCCGGTAACGGAGGTCACCAACAGGTAGGCTGTTTCGTCTCTACACAAATACGACCTGTATGCGCCGAAATTATTCGTTGTATACAGGTCGTTTCTTTTCTCAATTATTCATTGGGTTTTCAGAGTTCGCCTTTTTCAAATTTTTCAATCAGTTCGCCGCCCATGCTCACCGCGGTTGGGTGTTCGGGGAGATTGCCGCGGGAGAACCAGCCGGCAGATGCAATTTCGTTGTGGTCGATCATGATCGGTTGAGTGTCGTCCGCTTCGGCTGTAAAACCCACCATCAACGAGCCCGATAACGGCCAGGGCTGACTTTTGTAGTAACGGATGTTTTTTACATCTAATCCCACCTCCTCTTTCACTTCACGGATTACCGTCTGTTCGAGCGTTTCTCCCACGTCGGCATATCCGGCAATGAGCGAATGCCATCCGGCACGGAAATTGGTGTTGCGCGCCAGTAATATTTTGTCTCCACAGGTAATCGCCACGATAATGGCCGGTGATATCTTCGGGAAAAAGAGCGCATGACACTTGGGGCACATCATGGCACGTTCGTCGGGCTTGTGCTCCATTTTGGCGCCGCACTTGCCACAAAACCGATGCTCGGCATACCAGTTACGCAAATGATACCCCACAACACCCACCCATGCCACCTCTTTGCGGCTGGCGGTACGGTAGAAACTGATCTCTTTGTAGGTAAAACCCGCGTGTTCGTCCGGTTGATTCCATACCAAAAAGCACGAAACGTCGTTCAACGTGAACAGAAACGTGGCTTCCGTCTGATCGGAGAGCTCCGGTAAATCCCGTTTGCGGGGCAAATCGCAGGTATCGCCGTCGGTTTTCAGCAGCAACGTGTTGTCGTTGTAATGAAGAATAATATCTTTCTCGCCGATCGGCTGACCGGGCAAATAGTGGTTGTCGAAACGGTTGGGGTATATGTCCTGAATCATTGCAGTATCCGGTTAAATGCCAGCGACAGTCTGATGCCGCTGATGTAGGGTGCAAATTTACGGTTTATTTTTTATACGAAGAGAGATTAATCTGATGGCTTGGGCAGATAATATCTGCTTTTATGTTGGTATCCAGCAAAGAATTGGATTCTTATCCTTTGAGATAATAGAAAAAAACTTTAGTTTTGAAGAATATTTATGTAAGGGTTATTTTATCAATTTTTTCTACCCCCAACCCCCTGTAGGGGGCTATAACATTGCGAAACGAACAAAATTTTCTTATTTCACGTCCATATTCCTCCCATTTAGGGGAGGTTAGGAGGGGTTGATTGCAAAATGAAGGTGGTAATATTATCTCTAGTTTAAGGTATCTGATACAATAACATAGAAATTCACAATCATAATGAACGTACTTTTTTTAATAGGAAATGGATTCGACCTGAACGTCGGACTGAAGACTCGGTTTAAGGATGTATTGGAAGCATACTTAAAACGAAAAGATACCGATCCCCGGCTTTGCAAGTTCAAGGAGGATATCAATCTTGATTTTGAAAATTGGTCTGACTTTGAAAAACAGATGGGTGTTTACACTGACAAATTTACCCCGGAGACGATTGATGATTATTGTTTTTGTATCAGAGATTTTAGAGAATTCTTAGTTGCTCATTTAAAGAAAGAAGAATCTCGTATTGATTGTGATAATCAAGACCGCATTATTTCTGTTTTTAGAGATTCGTTACAGAAATTTCATAATGAACTCCAACCCTCAGATAAACAAATTTTTCATTCAATAACTAATCAGGTACAGATACGCTTGAATTTCATTACATTCAATTACACGGATGTCTTTGATAAATGTTTGAAAATATTACGTGATAGGGGAGCACTTGTCGATGATATAGGAACAATCTTACACATTCATGGGACGACAGAAGAACATCTTATTATGGGGGTGGACAATGTTTCCCAAATTAAAAATGAAAATATTGCAGAAGATAAAAAACTTGAACGGACGATTATTAAACCAATTATTAATGATAAACTTAAGAATCTAAATAATAAAACAGGACATTCTCTTGTATTGCAAAGCCATGTCATTTGCGTTTTTGGATTATCTTTAGGAGAGACAGATCAAAGATGGTGGGAACTCTTAGGTAATAGGCTTAAATCAAATGCTGAATGTCGATTGATATTATACGTCAAGGAAGATGAATGGAATCTTATTCATCCGGAAGATAGTATTGAAAAGATAGAGGAAGTATTAGAAAAAGCGTTTAATGCTATGCGTATCAGTCGATCGCAATCGATATCCGATCGGATTCATATCGGATTTAATACGAATATGTTTAAAATAGATTTGACCAAAAAGGAAAAAGTTTTATCTTTCCATACAAACGTACAAATGGAGTCATCAAACCATGCAATGAGTCAAAATTAGACCTATCCGAAAATAAAACACCCCGCTCTCGTTTCCGAAAGCGGGGTGTTTTATTGAGTTGTTAACTATTAATTGTTAATTATTAATTAGTTATCTGATATTGGCGATGCTGATAATGTCGGCAAAGACACCGGCAGCCGTTACGCTGGCACCGGCACCGTATCCTTTGATAATCATCGGATAATCGTTGTAGCGTTCGGTGGTAATCATCAGGATGTTGTTGCTGCCTTCCAGGTCGTAGAGCGGATGGCGCTGGTCGACCTCCTGCAGGCCAACACTGCATTTACCCTCTTCCATGGTTGCCACAAAACGAAGCCGTTTGTGCTCGGTTTCGAGGCGTTGGCGGTGTTGCTCGAACTGCGCGTCCATTTCGCCGATGGTGTTCCAGAAATCTTCCAGCGAACCTTTGAAATACTTGTCGGGGATAAACAGGTTACACTCCACATCCGATTGTTCCACCCGGTATCCGGCTTCGCGCGACAGGATAATCAGCTTGCGAATCACATCCTTGCCGCTCAGGTCGATGCGGGGGTCTGGCTCGGAGTAACCGGCCTCTTTCGCCATGTGAATGCTCTTGCTCAATGTGTTTTCGGCACTCAGCGTGTTGAAAATATAGTTGAGCGTACCCGAAAGTACGGCCTCCATTTTCAGGATGCGGTCGCCCGAATTAATCAGGTTGTTGATGGTATTCATAATCGGCAGCCCGGCTCCTACGTTCGTCTCGAAGAGGAACTTGATGCCGCGTTTGCTGGCAATCGATTTCAGTTCGGCATAGTTTTCGTATTCCGACGAAGCGGCAATTTTGTTGGCAGCCACCACCGAAACGTTGTTCGACAACAGATCTTTGTAAATGGTTGCCACTTCGGGACTCGCCGTACAGTCGACAAATACCGAATTGAATATATTCATGCCCAGAATCTCGTCGCGCAACAGTTGCGGAGAGGTCGGTTTGCCTTTCGCTTCGATCTCTTCCTTGTACGTCTCCAAATCGATGCCTTCGCGGGTAAAGAGCGCCTTTTCGGCATTGGCAATACCCACTACGTTGAGTTTCAATCCTTTTTTTGCGATCAGTTTGGGTTGTTGCTGACGAATCTGGTCGAGCAGGCTACCACCCACGGTACCCGTACCGGTGAGGAATACGTTGAGCACCTGATAGTCGGAGAGGAAGAACGAATCGTGGATCAC
>CAZFTY010000251.1:0-4417 GCA_964521835.1 uncultured Microbacter sp. | reverse complement strand
CACTAAAATCCATGAGCTATGAAGCAAAAGCAAAATTCCATTGAATTGTCCTATTACGGACTGTATCTGCTCTCTTTTCTTAACGAGAATCATCCCGAACGATTACCCGATACGGATTCCATCGAAACACGCTCTGCTTTGGCCGATGATATCTATGAACAAGCCAGACGGGAGGGGCGTACCGTTGAACAAGCACAGGAGCTTGCGATGACAGCATTATTAAAGGATCTCCATTTTTCAAAATTCAATACCCTGATAGAAGTCCTCTGGAATGAATTTGCAGAGGAAGTGCCATCGGCAAATGCAGCAGAGGTTGCCTTTAAAATACAACCCTCCTTGGTAACCGTTTTTACCAACTATTCTCTCTCGGACGATTTTGCCTACACAAAAGATTACGATTTCCTCTATACGGAGCTGACGGGTGCTGTCACACTTTATATCGAAGAACATGGCATTTAACCGTAAAGCGAAGCTACGGGATAACATTGAAGCGATACGGACATTATTTGAACTGGAGAGAGCAGGACGGAAGGCAACCACGGACGAGAGGGAGATCTTAACCCGTTACTGTGGATTTGGAGGATTAAAATGTATTCTCAATCCGGCAACAAGCCTTTCAGATAGTGTCCGTTGGACGAAATCCGATTTGGAGTTATTTCCGATGACCATGGAATTGCACCGGATAGTTCGTGATAATGCGTCTAATGAATCCGAGTATAAACAATATATGGATAGTCTGAAAAGCTCTGTCCTAACTGCATTTTATACCCCGGCGGAGATTGTCTCTGCCCTTGCCGATACGTTGCATCAACACGGCATTACACCCCAGCGGTTACTTGACCCTTCAGCCGGACAGGGAGTTTTTATTGCCGGATTGGAGAATCAGGTTCCTAACATGGAAGTGATGGCATTTGAAAAAGATCTGCTTACTGGTAAACTGCTCTCTCATCTATACCCTGAAGATAAAATAAGAATTGAAGGTTTTGAAAAAATAGGACATCCCTTCAATAACTATTTTGATGTGGTTACCTCCAACATTCCATTTGGAGACATTGCTGTGTTTGATCCGCTGTTCAGTGGAAGCCGCGATAATGCTCGGCGACAATCAACCAAGGCTATCCATAATTATTTCTTCATAAAAGGATTGGATGCCGTGCGTCAGGGAGGTGTTGTCGCTTTTATCACTTCCCAAGGGGTGATGAATGTCTCTCAATATGAACCACAACGAAGGTGGTTAATGGAGAATGCCGATCTGGTGTCTGCTATCCGTTTACCGAATAATCTTTTTACAGAGATAGCCAATACAGAAGTCGGCAGTGATCTGATTATCCTGCAAAAACATATCGGTAAAGAACAACTCTCTAGCGAAGAATGCTCCTTTTTGAAAGGATATGTAACTGACTTTGGGACGACAGATAACCAGTATTATCAAACAGGGGCGCGCATTGTCCATACCAAACATTATTTAGGTACCGACCCTTACGGTAAACCGGCTATGATTTACATCCACGAGGGAGGGGGGCAAGGCATCGCCGCCGATCTGCGAAAAATGCTTTCTGAGGATTTTGCCCAACGATTAGATGAAACGCTATTTCAAAAGTATGCCAATCAATCAGCGGTAAGGGAAAACGTCAACAATACAAATGCCAACAACCCTACTAATCAGCCTTATACAGCCATTTCATATCAATTATCTAAAAATCACGTGATTGATAAGAAGCCGAAAACGGTAGAGGTTAAACAGGAACAACCGTTGTTGACCCTCTATGACCTGTTTGGCTTCACACAGGAAGAACGGCAACAGACACGGATAGTAAAAAGAAAGAAAACGGCCCATGTTACTCAAAAATCAACGTCTGTTCGGCCCAATTTATTTAATCAAAACAGAGCCACACTACAGTTCGGTCAAGTAAGTACTGAGACCAAAGAACCGGCAGGGAAGACTTCTTCTGACGATATGTTTGCCGGAATTAACTGGATTGATAATCCACCCATCAACGGCTATTATGAAATGATGATGGGACTACCGGAAGAAAGAAGAGAGGTTTTGATACAGGAAGCAAAAGAAATCAATCAACGGGGTGTTGTCCGACACCAGAAAGAAGTGGCGATGCTTCCCCGGGGATTCTCCCAAGTACCAGAAGCTCATCATCGGGATGGATCACTGGTTTTGGAAAGTAATTCACAGGTGGGGTACTTGAAAGATGTCACTCGTTATGGAGCCACATTTCATCCTTTGGAATTATCAACTATGCAGGCTGAAAAGGCAGCGCTTTACATCTCTGTCCGGGATAGCTATCAACAGCTATATGCTTATGAAGCAGAAAAACGGGAAGAAAACAAAGGGCAAAGGAGTGCATTAAATGCCGGCTATGATGAATTTGTGCAACGTTTTGGTTTCCTCAATGCCAAAGCCAATGCCAAGCTCATTCTCATGGATGCTTCCGGACGGGATGTGCTTTCCTTAGAACGTGCCGAAAACGGACAATTTGTTAAAGCTGACATATTTCATCATCCCGTTGCCTTTTCTCAGCTTGAAATTACACATGTTGATACACCCGAAGAGGCTTTGTCTGCGTCCCTAAATAAATACGGATCAGTCAACTTGGAATACATGGAGATGCTCTGCGATTTCGATCGAGAGTCTCTGTTGAAAGAGTTGGATGGAAGAATTTATTTTAATCCATTAATCGGAAATTATGAGATTCGGGATCGGTTTATTGCCGGGAATGTGGTTGAAAAAGCGAAACAACTTCAAACGTGGATAGAAATGCATCCGCATGGAGAAAGAGAGAAAGTCTCTCTTAATGCATTACAGGAGGCAATACCCCGTCCGATTACATTTGATGAACTGGATTTCAATTTTGGGGAACGTTGGATACCTACCGGGATATACACCGCCTATACCCGGTCGTTGTTTGATACGGAAGTCGATATCTCGTATTCGGAGAGCATGGACGAATATTCTGTCCGGTGCAAGAGTAAGAATGCTAAAATCTGGGATCAATATGCTGTAAAGGGATATTACCGCACGTATGATGGTATTAATCTGTTGAAGAACGCATTGCTAAACACAGTTCCGGATATTACCAAAAGCATCGGGAAAGATGAGAATGGAAATGATATAAAAGTCAGGGATAGTGAGGCAATCCAATTGGCAAACAGTAAGATTGATGATATACGTAACGGTTTTGTGGATTGGCTGCAAGAACAGTCACCTGAATTTCAATCCCGGTTGACCGATCTGTACAACCGGAAGTTCAATTGCTTTGTTCGCCCCGAGTACGATGGATCACATCAGACTTTTCCGGATATTGACCTGAAAGCGCTTGAAAAAAGGTTCAATATAAATGACATTTACAAGAGCCAGAAAGATTGTGTTTGGATGCTCAAGCAAAACGGAGGTGGAATCTGTGACCACGAGGTGGGGACGGGAAAGACATTGATAATGTGCATTGCCGCTCATGAAATGCATCGCTTGAATTTGGCACACAAGCCGATGATTATAGGACTAAAGGCCAATGTAGGGGAAATTGCTGAATGTTACCGGACAGCTTATCCGAATGCAAGGATACTTTATGCAACGGAGAAAGATTTTTCTGTTCAGAACCGGGTGAAATTTTTCAATAACATCAAAAATAACGACTGGGATTGTGTGATTATGTCGCACGACCAGTTTGGTAAGATACCACAGTCTCCCGAACTACAACAACGCATTTTACAGACAGAATTGGATACCGTGGAAGAGAATCTGGAGATATTAAGGCATGAAGGCAAAGAAGTCTCACGGGCAATGCTTAAGGGATTACAAAAGAGGAAAATTAATCTGGAAGTCAAATTAAAGACAATCACCCATGCAATTGATTCACGCACGGATGATGTGGTGGACTTTAGGCAGATGGGGATCGACCATTTGTTTATAGATGAAAGCCATCAATTTAAAAACCTGATGTTTAATACCCGACACGACCGTGTGGCCGGATTGGGAAATCAGGAAGGTAGTCAGAAAGCATTGAACATGCTCTATGCCATACGAACCATACAGGAGCGTACAGGCAAAGATTTAGGAGCAACCTTCCTTTCGGGTACAACCATATCCAATTCTCTGACGGAACTTTACTTGTTATTTAAATATCTTCGACCGAAGGAATTGGAACGACAAAATATCAACTGTTTCGATGCCTGGGCGGCAATCTTTGCAAAGAAAACTACCGACTTTGAGTTTTCTGTCACCAATCAGGTGATCCCAAAGGAGCGATTCCGTTACTTTATCAAGGTGCCGGAATTGGCCGCATTCTACAATGAGATTACGGATTATCGTACCGCGGAAGATGTAGGAGTTGATCGCCCGGACAAAAATGAAATTTTGCAGAATATTCCGCCAACTCCCCAACAGGAAGAGTTTATCCAAAAATTG
>CAZFTY010000250.1:0-4420 GCA_964521835.1 uncultured Microbacter sp. | reverse complement strand
GATGGAGATGTTTTGTTGACACCGCCACCACAGAAAAAAGAGGCAGAACGGAAAGAAAAAGAGGTGCCTCAAAAAGAGGTGCAAGTACCGGAGAAGTCACGTCCAGTGGTTGTAAAAGAAGAGCCTAAGACGACGACTATCGCTGTCGCGCCGAAACTGACGACTCCCAAAGGTATGGAGCGTCATCTGATAGTTGCCGGTGAAACATTTTATAGTTTGAGTCGTATGTACCACGTATCGGTAGAGGCTATCAAAAATGCCAATCCGACAGTGGAGGTGCTGAAGGTCGGTGAGTCGGTGCTCATTCCTTCCGATACGGTAAAGGTACGTGTTCCCGAAGTAAAACCGGTAGCTCAACCGGCTGTGAGTGTGGCTAAAAGTGAGGTAAAAGTAGCTGTTCTGCTGCCATTTTCTTTAGATGGAGAGAAGGAAGATCCTACAATTCAGAAATTTATCGATTTTTATCGCGGAGTGCTGATCGCGTTATCCGGTCTGAAAGAGAAGGGGATATCTGTCGATGTACACACATACGACGTGGCTAAAACAGTGACCGGGGTCAATCGGATTCTGGCAAAGGAGGAGATGGCTCATGTCGATTTAATCATTGGCCCCGCTTATGCCGGGCAGATAAAACCGGTGGCCGACTTTGCCAAAGCGCATAAAATTTACACGGTCATCCCTTTTACCCAAAAAGTGGAAGGGATTGCATCGAACCCCTATTTGTTTCAGTTCAATCCCTCCATCCGGACACAATATGCACAGGCAGTGGCTATGTTTGCCAAGAAATTTCATGCCTATAACATTGTGGTCGCCCATCCTGTTACTGAAAGCGCTACCGATGACGGACTTTTCTTTGCCGAGAGCCTGACCTCAAGACTAAAGCAAAATCATGTGGCATACCATTCGGCAACGCTTCAGAGCGGAAGCCTTGATCCGATCAAACCCTGGCTTACCGGAAGTAAACCGGTTATCGTGGTTTTGGCTACTTCGGATGCCGAAAAGGCGGCACCTTATCTCTCTGCCTTTGCCGGATTGAATACGGAAAATAAGCCTATTCCTTTGTACGGATTCCTCGATTGGGAACCTGAAACCAATATTTATCCGAACCTGTATTATTCGTCGTTGTTTTATACTCACGACCGGGACAATTTGTCGGATTATAATTATAAATATACCAAATGGTTTCACTTGAAACCGAACTCAGGTGAAATTATCCGGTTCGATTTATTGGGCTATGATTTGTCGATGTATTTTGTTTCGGCTATCAGCAATTACGGAATACCCGCATTTACACAGCATCTGAATACTCAGCTGCCTGAAAACATAGAATCTCGTTTTTCGTTCAAAAGGGTTGCTTCTGGCGGAGGGTATCAAAACAACGAATTGCATTTGCTCAATTACCGGAGTGGCAAGGGAGTGAATCTGATCGGAGAATAAATTTTATAAAACATAAACCAGCGTGAAAATCTATCAGTTACAGTATAAAAATTCGTTTCTTAGTTATCTCTTTATTGCGCTTTTTGCCGGATTCGTCTCTTTTTCTAAAGCCCAAACATCCGATTTTCAGCCTTATTTTAGCTTCGGAACTGCCCATGGAATAAGTCTTTCGTCGATGAATTTTTATCCGGATGTTGTGCAAAAACAGGCCATGGGTTATTATGGAGGCATTGCCGCAAATTACATCTCGGAAAAACACTGGGGCTTGCAGGTGGAACTCAACTATTCGCAACGGGGTTGGAAAGAGCAGGAAACTTCCGGTAACTTTCAGCGACGACTCAATTACTTCGAGATGCCTGTTTTAACTCACTTTTATCTGGGTAATAAATTTCGCTGGATGTTTAACGTAGGGCCTAAAATAGGGTATTTGTTGTCTGAGAGTTCGCAAAATGCAGTTCAATCTTCCACCAACCCGGAGAATACTATGTCAATTGCAAATAAATTCGATTACGGTATTTGTGCCGGTTCGGGATTCGAATTGGTGATGGGAGCTACCAGTTATGTGCTGGAAGCCCGTTACTCTTTCGGCCTTAGCGATGTTTTTCCCAATTCCAAAGCCGATACATTCGAAAATTCGGGAAATAAATTCTTGTCTATAACACTGGGGGTATTTCTTCACTTTCCGGCTCAGCATCGGCATTGAGTACATACCGTTTGTAGTATGAAATAATCAATGTTGTCAGAGGTAGCGCAATAATCATTCCCACAATGCCCAAAAGGGATCCCCATACCGAAAGCGACAAAAGAATCAAGGCCGGTTTGAGTCCCGTCATTTTACCCATTATTTTCGGAATAAGGAAGATATCCTGCGTGATTTGGACGATCGCAACTACTATTGCCAATTCAAGAAACAGCATCGGGAAACTTTGTCCGGTTTCAGCCGATCGTATCCACATCAAAAACGTTACCGGAATAAACCCGAACCACTGCATGTAGGGTACCATGTTGAGCAGGCCGATAAACAATCCCATGAGGATGGCCAACGGTAAGCCGATGATGGAAAAGCCGATGGCGCACATAATGCCCACAATACTCGCTACAAAGGCCTGTCCCCTGAAATAGCGATTCATTCCCTGCATCAAATCATCAACCAACCCTTCGCAGAAAGGGCGGTATTTTGGAGGAATGGCACTCCGCCATCCGTTGGTTATTTTTTCGTAATCGAGCAAAATAAAAATAACATACAGCAAAATTACAAACACGATAAATAATCCCAAAATAAATTGCAATGTGCCAGACAAAAAGCTCATGAAATGGGGCTGTATTTTGCGTAGAACCTCCTGAAACGAAGAGCTGTTCATCAGGCTCTGAAGCTCCTTTAACGACAGGTGTTCGGTTATGTAATTCTGCCACTCAGCGGGTAAAAAAGAGAGCTGGAACTGATGTGTCCGGGGATTGATCAGATATTGTGAAATCAACTGACTTGCTCTCGATACTTCCGTCGATACCGGGTCGATTAGTGAGAAAACAATACCGGCCGCAATGGCAAACAGGGTGATGAATGATGCTAAAATGGCCAGTGCCCGGTAGTGGAACTTTAATTTGAACTGAAAAAAGTTGACCATCGGGTTCATCATATATGCGATGAGCCATCCTAAAAGAAAGGGTAACAGTACACTACTAAGGTAATCGACCAGAAAATAGAGGGATAAACCAATGATGAGGCCGATTATCAGTCTGACAACTCTATCGAATGTGAATGGACGGCTTACATGCATGACAGATAAACGTAAAAAATGGGAAACTGAAATCTATCGCAAGGTATAACTTTTTGCGAAGCTTTCAAAACAATTCGTGGCGAAAAAAGAGGGAAGATAATTTGATTGTGTAACATTGCAATAATGAATCCGGTAATGTCAATTATAAAGGAAGACATATTTTTGCTAAAAAATAACCCATTAAGACATTGAAAAAATGCGTATATTTGTCAGGTTTTTCCTTTGACGAACAATCAATAAAAAGATTGTCAATATTATCTATGATTACGGTAAAAGAAGTAGTAACCCGAAAGGAATTGAAGCAGTTTATCATGTTTCCTTTCGAGCTTTATAAAAATGATAAAAACTGGGTGCCCCCATTTATAAAAGGCGAATGGGCTATTTTTGACAGTACGAAAAATCCGGCGTTTGACCATTGCGAAGCATCTTATTTTCTGGCATATAAAGACAATAAAATAGTAGGACGTGTTGCCGCAATCATTAATCATAAGGCGAATGTACGCTGGAACGAAAAGTATACCCGTTTTGGGTGGATTGAATTTATTGACGATACCGAAGTGTCGGCAGCGTTGCTGAATGCGGTCGAATCGTGGGGCACGGCGAAAGGCATGAAGGGAATTCACGGACCGCTTGGTTTTTCCGATTTGGATGCCGAAGGGATGATGGTCGAAGGTTTTAATCATGAACCGGGTATCGCAACAGCCTATAATTTTGAATATTATCCGAAACATTTGGAAATGCACGGATACAGGAAAGCTGCCGACTGGGTTCAATATAAGTTCGACGCGTCGCAGCCAGTGCCTGCTAAGGTGCTTCATATTAGTCAGATAGTTGCTTCTAAATACAGAGTGGAAATATGTACTCCCGCAACTAAGAAAGAGTTGCTGAGTTATGCTCCGGGTATTTTTAAAACGCTGAATGCCTCTTTTAAAAATTTGTATGGTTTTGTCGAGTTGTCCGAACGTCAAATTGATTTCTATATTAAAGCCTATTTGAGATTTGCCCGTCCGGAGTTGTTTTCCATCTTACTCGATGAGAGTAATAACGTGATAGGATTCGGAATCGGTTTTCCATCTATGGCTCGTGCTCTGAAAAAAGCTCACGGGAGCCTTTCTCTTTTTGGATTTATCCATATCATGCGTGCGTTACGAAAGTATGATATGGTAGATTTGTGTCTGATGGGTGTGCATCCAGCCTGGCAAAAG
>CAZFTY010000249.1:0-4428 GCA_964521835.1 uncultured Microbacter sp. | reverse complement strand
AAACGATGAATGGAAAAATTCAATACCGCCAACGAGGGTTTATATTCCACGATGAAGGATGGAGCGTTCAGCAAAACTGGGGTTACCCGGCTCTTTTTAATACCCCCGACAAAGAGTGCTGGTATCTGATTCACGAAGCCGATCTGGATCGGAATTACTGCGGATCGAAGCTCTCTAATATTATTGACAAGTCTCACTATAAAATTACTTTCCCCGATCAGGCCGACGGTCGTGGAAAAGGCGACTCAAAACCTACCATTACCTTACCCTGGAAATCTCCGTGGCGGGTAATGATTATCGGCTCCCTTGCCGATATTGTGGAGTCGACACTGATCGATGATGTTTCTACCCCTTCCGGAATGACTAAGACCGATTGGATTCAGCCGGGAATCGCATCGTGGAACTACTGGTCGAGTAATCATGGTACGAAAGATTTCAAAACGGTATGCGCGTTTGCCGATCTGGCTGCTGCCATGGGTTGGCCCTACACGTTGCTCGATTGGGAATGGGATTCGATGGGCAACGGTGGAAAATTGGAAGATGCTTTGCAATATATCCATTCGCTCGGTCTGAAACCGTTGATGTGGTATAACTCGGGCGGCGATCATACCTGGGTGGCCTCTACGCCCAAAGATCGAATGCTTACCCATGAAAACCGGGTGGAAGAGTTTACCAAACTGAAAAAGCTGGGTGTTGCCGGTGTAAAGATCGATTTCTTCGAGAGTGAAAAGCAAGACATGATTAAGTACTATCTGGATATTTTGGACGATGCTGCCAAATTCGAGATGATGGTCTACTTTCACGGATGCCTGGTGCCCCGGGGATGGGCGCGTACCTATCCGCATCTGATGACATACGAAGGGGTGCGTGGTGCCGAATGGTACAACAACGGACCCGAATTTACCACAACCGCGCCCGAACATAATACCATTTTGCCATTTACTCGGAATGTGGTGGGGGCAATGGATTATACTCCGGTAACGTTTACCAATTCTCAATTTCCGCATACAACCTCTTACGGGCACGAACTCGCACTGAGCGTGTTGTTCGAGTCGGGCATTCAGCACATGGCCGACCGTCCAGATGGCTACTACAATTTGCCCGACGCGGCGAAACATTTTCTGATGGAGGTTCCCAACGCGTGGGATAATACCAAATTACTTGAAGGATACCCCGGAAAAGAGTTGATTATTGCCCGCAATAAAGGAAAAGCGTGGTATGTGGGCGGCATCAGCGCCGAACGGTTTCCGAAAAACAAAACATTGACATTTAATTATCTACCCGAGAATCAGAAATACAAACTGACTCTGATAACTGATGGCGCGTACGATACAAAGCTGGCAACACAATATATGGTAGTTGACAAATCGAGCTCTGTTAAGGTCAGAATGCTCGGTCGGGGAGGTTTTGTTGCCTCACTCACTCCGCTACAATAATCTCTTTATATTTTTATTTAAATGAACACACGACCCAAACAAATGATCTCACGCGGATTTTTGATCTGTACACTTCTGCTATTTTCCATTATTTCCCGGGGACAGCTATTGCCTTATAAAAATCCGAATCTCAGTTCGGCCGAGCGGGCAAGAGATTTGATCTCGCGTCTGACACTGGCCGAAAAGGCAGCCTTGATGTGCGACCAATCGGATGCCGTTCCCCGTTTGGGCATAAAAAAGTTCAATTGGTGGAGCGAAGCTCTGCATGGATTGGCCAATACCGATAACGTAACGGTATTTCCCGAACCGGTCGGCATGGCGGCTTCGTTTAACGATGCGCTGCTCTATCGCATTTACAGCGCCGTTTCGGACGAAACCCGCGCCAAATATAACGAAGCCATACAAAAAGGTCAGGAGAACAAACGGTTTCTGAGCCTTTCGGTGTGGACTCCCAATGTGAATATATTCCGCGATCCGCGCTGGGGTCGTGGTCAGGAGACGTATGGTGAAGATCCTTACCTCACATCCCGCATGGGAGTGCAGGTGGTGAAGGGTTTGCAGGGGCCTGCCGATGCGAAATACCGCAAGCTGTTGGCTTGTGCCAAACATTATGCCGTGCACTCGGGTCCCGAATGGAGCCGTCACTCGCTAAATCTTAACAATGTAAATCCCCGCGATTTATGGGAAACCTATCTTCCGGCGTTCAAGTCGTTGGTACAGGATGCCGACGTGCGTCAGGTGATGTGTGCCTATCAGCGTTTGGACGACGAGCCGTGTTGTGGTAACAACCGTTTGCTACAGCAAATATTGCGCGACCACTGGGGTCACAAATATTTGGTTGTGTCCGATTGCGGCGCTATAACCGACTTTTTTACCAGCCACAAAGTGTCGTCGGATGCGGTACATGCCGCTTCAAAAGGCGTTCTGGCGGGAACCGACGTGGAGTGTGTCTGGGAAAATTATCCTTTCAAAACGCTTCCGGATGGTGTGTCAAAAGGGTTGATATCCGAAGAAGAGATCAACAAGCACCTGTTGCGTGTGCTGATCGGACGCTTCGATCTGGGCGAAATGGATGATGATGCCATCGTTCCCTGGTCGAAAATTCCCATGTCGATCGTAAATAATCAGGAACATCGCCAGTTGGCGCTCGATATGGCGCGGCAAACCATGACGTTGCTACAGAATAAAAACAACATTCTTCCATTACGTAAATCGGCTAAAAAAATTGCGGTTATCGGGCCGAATGCTGCCGACGCTCCGATGTTGTGGGGTAACTACAACGGGAAGCCGGTGCGTACCATTACGATACTCGATGGCATTAAATCGAAATTACCTGCCAATAGCGTAATGTATGACAAAGGGTGCGATTTGGTCGAAGATAAGGTCACCGAAAGCTATTTTGACCAATGTTCCATCGACGGAAAGAGAGGGTTTAAAGTTACTTACTGGAACAACAAAGAACTGAAAGGTGATGTGGTTGCCACGCAACAACTTGAAAATCCCATTAAACTGACTACTGCCGGTCAGCACGAATTCGCGACAGGCGTGCGCCTTGAAGTTTTTTCGGGTAAATACGAAACTGAGTTTGTCCCTTCAAAGAGTGAAGAGATCGTGTTCAAATGCGGTGCTACCGGTTATTTTGAATTGTTGGTAAATGGCGAGTCGCTGGCCAACTACAATAACTGGAGAACGCTTCCTTCGCGGATTGCCTACAAAGTAGAGAGCGGGAAGAAATATAAAATCGAGATTCGTTATGCGCAACTGAACGATTGGCAGGCAAATATCGAATTCAATTTCGGCAAAGAGGTTGATGTTAATTATACGCAACTGTTGAAAAAATTGCAGGGTGTCGATGTAGTTGTGTTTGTCGGCGGACTTTCCACTCAATTGGAAGGAGAAGAGATGCCGGTAAATTATCCCGGGTTTAAAGGCGGCGACCGCACTAATATCGATCTTCCGGCCGTGCAGCGCAACTGCCTGAAAGCATTGAAAGATGCCGGTAAAAAGGTGATTTTTGTGAACTGCTCGGGTTCTGCCATTGCACTGACTCCGGAGACAGAATCGTGTAACGCTATTCTTCAGGCCTGGTACGGCGGAGAATCCGGAGGTCAGGCCGTTGCCGATGTGTTGTTTGGCGATTACAATCCGGGTGGTAAATTGCCGGTTACGTTCTACAAAAGTTCCGACCAGTTGAAAGATTTTGAAGATTATTCTATGAAAGGACGTACCTATCGTTTCATGGACGATGCTCTTTTTCCGTTCGGCTATGGGTTGAGCTATACCAAATTTAATATTGGAAATGCTAATTTTAGTAAAACGACCATTAAACCTAATGAATCGATTACGGTCTCTATACCAGTAACCAACGTTGGCAAGCGTGCCGGAACGGAAATCGTGCAGGTGTATGTTCGTAAAGTGAATGACGTAGACGGTCCGCTCAAGACGTTGAAGGGATTTCAGCGTGTCGATGTAGCCGCCGGCAAAACGCAAACGGCATCCATAGAACTGTCGCCCGCATCGTTTGAATTTTACGATTGGGCACAGCGTAAATTGGTGGTAACCCCCGGCGAATATGAAGTGTATTATGGAGATAGTTCGGATGCCAAAGCATTGAAGCATACGAAAGTAGTTATTCAATAATCGGGTTCGCAGGTGCGGCTCCGTTTGTAGTTTATTGTTTATAAATTAAACCTTCAAATAAAATTTATCATGAATCTTAAGCAATCCAAAATTCTTGCTTTATTTCTTGGCGCACTCACGCTGATGGCGTTCATGCCTGCGAATGAGAGTCAAAAAAAACCGATTTATCTCAACACTTCGTACTCTTTCAAAGAGAGGGCTGCCGATCTGGTTTCCCGAATGACATTGGAAGAGAAACAGAGCCAGTTGGGTAATACCATGCCTCCGATTCCCCGTCTCGGAATCAATAAATACGATGTTTGGGGCGAAGCGCTTCATGCGCTCCTAACCAAGACGGTCAAGTGATGTCGCG
>CAZFTY010000248.1:0-4432 GCA_964521835.1 uncultured Microbacter sp. | reverse complement strand
CCTTTTGTCGTAGTTGTTTTATTGTACAACCTGATGTCGGCTGTGGCAGATTAAATCCTCAAATCGCCACATCCTCAAATTTTCAAATTGTTTTGTCCTCCTCACTCACGTTGCCCGGTAGGTCGAACGCGCGTGTCACTATCTTGTCGCCGCTTAGCGAGTCGTTGGAGGCTGTCGTGGTATAGGCCCACTTCGGTTGGCCGGGTTGTTGTTTGGCATCGCCATGTTCTACCACACTGCCGTCGGGGTTGTAAATGGCAACTTTTACCGCGGCTACGCGGAAGTCGTCGCTAATTTCCATCTCGATGGTTTCGCCGGGTTTGCCCGTGTACTTGCTCACGTCTACCGATTTAATGTTTGGCGCATGCAAAAAATCGCCCACTGCCACGTTGTAGGCCGTTACCCCTTCGGGGGCGGCAGTTTGGTACGCTGCTTTCAGCGTAGCATCGGTCAATACGCTTTTTCCATACAGTATGGCCTCCTGAAAGCGTTCTTGTTGCCTCTTTTGCGCTTCGCTGAGTTCGCCTGTTCTCTCCTTCGGCTTTGCCGATACAATGGTTTTCCCCGCATGGTTGCGGAATACCAGCATGTCGCCCACCATGCCACTCAGGCCATGGGTCACGATGTTGTTCTTCGATTCTGCCATGTTTTTTTTTGTTTTTTTAATTATTGCTACTATGCACCTTCCTTCCGGCGATCCTTCGACCATCCTTCGACGATCGTTCAACCAAACAGAAAGAAGTTTTGCTTTGAAATGTAATATTCATTAACATCATGTTGCGTCTGGTATGTGAACTGTTTTCACACGTCCGGTAGCGTACCTTCTCGTCGGTTATTTATCGCGACGCAATTGTCGGCACATAGCGGCAATCGGTACGTGTCGCGATCGGACACAACACACTTCTTCTACAGAATACGATTTTGATTGACAAGCTACCCGTCACGTAGCGGGAGCATTAAGCCGCGCAAACTATCCGATAGTCTCCGGCTTTACATTGCATGTGGGTTAGTAGCGTAGAGCTTGGTATGTGGGAAAAACTTAAACATTCGAGCTCGTTTATTGCTGCGAATGTTTAATTTATTTACGACAAAGTTAGTGTTATGCTAATAAGATACAATAATAAATATCATAAAAAAATATAAATATGCCTGTTTGTGTATTTTGTCGTAGTTATTTCGTTGCTGGTTGTTCTATTGAATTGTTAAAGATGGGTTTCCGAATGGTTGATACACCTACCCTCACAGAAAGTGCAGGCTGCTTTTTCGAATTGGGCGGCGAAGTTTCGATAGCAATGTTCGGCTCTTATGCTGGACACACACTGCGTGTGTGTTGTAGTGAGTAGTTCGGAATGTACAAAGAGACTTGCTGTATAATCGGGTAGCGCTCTTGTGAATTTAGCGCGCAAAATCTTGTTTTGCAGATTCCTAATTGGCACATTTTCAAATTGGCACATTTTCAAATTTCCTCGGATATTTTTTGTAATTTTGCAGGTCAAAACCGAAAGGTTATCTCGTTCACTAATAATCGCTTAACTTTTATGGAATTAGCAAGTAAATACAATCCCTCCGAAGTAGAATCGAAATGGTACCAGTATTGGTTAGATAACGGATTTTTCAAATCGAAACCCGACGAACGGGAGCCTTATACCATCGTCATTCCTCCTCCCAATGTAACCGGTGTGTTGCACATGGGTCACATGCTCAACAATACCATTCAGGATATTTTGGTGCGCCGTGCCCGTATGTTGGGCAAAAATGCCTGCTGGGTGCCGGGAACCGATCACGCCTCTATTGCTACCGAAGCCAAAGTGGTGGGAAAGCTTGCTGCCGAAGGGATTAAAAAGACCGACCTATCCCGCGATGAATTTCTGGAACATGCCTGGGAGTGGACCCGCAAACATGGTGGCATCATTCTCGAACAGCTGAAAAAGCTGGGTGCCTCGTGCGACTGGGATCGCACTTGTTTTACCATGGATGAAGCTCGTTCTGAAAGTGTTCTCAAAGTGTTTGTCGACCTCTATAACAAAGGGTTGATCTATCGCGGCGTGCGCATGGTCAACTGGGATCCGAAGGCGCTGACTGCTCTTTCCGATGAGGAGGTTATTTATAAGGAACATCAGGGGAAACTCTATTATCTGCGCTATAAAATCGAGGGCGAAGCAGGGTATGCCGTAGTGGCAACCACTCGTCCCGAAACCATCATGGGTGATACCGCCATGTGTATTAACCCGAACGACCCGAAGAATGTCCACCTGAAGGGTAAAAAGGTGATTGTTCCGCTGGTGAACCGTGTTATTCCGGTGATTGAAGACGACTACGTGGATATCGAGTTCGGTACCGGCTGCCTGAAGGTGACTCCGGCGCACGACGTGAACGACTACATGCTGGGCGAAAAATACAACCTGCCCTCTATCGATATTTTCAACGATAACGGAACATTGAGCGAAGCTGCCGGTTTGTATGTCGGTATGGATCGTTTTGATGTTCGCAAGCAGATAGAGAAAGACCTGGCTGATGCCGGTCTGCTCGAAAAAGTGGAAGATTACACCAACAAGGTGGGCTTCTCCGAACGTACCAACGTGCCCATCGAACCGAAGCTCTCCATGCAGTGGTTTCTGAAGATGGAACAACTCTCAAAACCGGCTCTCGAAGCGGTGATGAGCGACGAGATCAAGCTGGTTCCGCCCAAATTCAAAAATACCTACCGTCACTGGATGGAGAACGTGAAGGACTGGTGTATTTCCCGTCAGTTGTGGTGGGGGCACCGTATCCCGGCCTATTTCCTTCCGAAGGGCGGGGTAGTGGTTGGTGAAACCAAAGAAGAGGCTTATCAAAATGCATTGGCCAAGGTTGACTATCCGTTGACCATCGACGAACTTCGTCAGGATGAGGATGTGCTCGATACATGGTTTTCGTCGTGGTTGTGGCCGATCTCTGTTTTTGACGGCATCAATCACCCCGAAAACGAAGATGTAAATTACTATTATCCTACCAGCGACCTAGTTACCGGTCCTGATATCTTGTTTTTCTGGGTGGCCCGTATGATTATCTCGGGTTACGAATACCGTCAGAAGCCTTGCTTCAACAACGTTTACCTCACCGGTATCGTTCGCGATAAACAAGGGCGCAAGATGTCGAAATCGTTGGGTAACTCACCTGATCCGCTTGATCTGATCGAACAGTTCGGTGCCGATGGGGTGCGTATGGGTATGATGCTTGCAGCGCCTGCCGGTAACGATGTGTTGTTCGACGAATCGCTCTGCGAACAGGGTCGTAACTTCAACAACAAAATATGGAATGCACTCCGCCTTGTAAAAGGGTGGGAGGTTGCCGATATAGCACAGCCCGAATCGTCGCAAATCGCGATCAAATGGTTCGATGCCAAATTGAGCCAAACCATCGAAGAGGTGGACGACTTGTTCGGAAAATACCGCATCAGCGAAGCATTGATGGCGGTTTATAAACTCTTCTGGGATGAATTTTCGGCCTGGTATCTGGAACTTATCAAACCGGCTTACCAACAACCGATTGATAAAGCGACATTAGATGCAACGATCGGCTTCTTTGAAAAACTGCTGAAGTTGCTCCATCCGTTTATGCCTTTTATCACCGAAGAGCTCTATCACGCCTTGGGTGAACGTGCTGACACCGACAGTATCATGGTTAGCGCTATGCCGAAAGCAAGTGCTATCGATGAGGCGTTGCTGGCACAATTTGAACAAACCAAGGAGGTTATTGCCGGCATTCGTACCATTCGTCTCGAAAAGAACATTCCGAACAAGGAACAGCTGGCTTTGCAAATTGTGGGTAACGACGCGTTGGCATTACAGTCTGTGGTTGAAAAGATGGCCAATCTTTCGGCTGTGGAAACGGTTGCCGAAACAGTTGCCGGAGCCGCGTCGTTCAGGGTAGGTACTACCGAATATGCCGTTCCACTCGGCTCTTTGATTGATGTGGAAGCCGAATTGAAAAAACTGAACGAAGAGCTGAAATATCAGGAGGGATTTTTGATTTCAGTAAATAAGAAACTGAGCAACGAAAAATTTGTGGCCAATGCCAAGCCCGAAATTGTGGCTAACGAACGTAAAAAACTGGCCGATGCCGAAAGCAAGATTGCTTCGCTGAAAGAGAGCATCGCGGCACTATCGAAATAAGCATGGATTACGAAGAACTTTGCCTTTCCGTTTGCGAAATTGCCCGGAAGGCGGGAGGTTTTATAGCCAACGAACGCAAGCATTTCAATCAGGATAAAGTTGAAAACAAAGGTCTGCACGACTTGGTGAGTTATGTGGATAAAACCTCGGAGGCTGTTATTATCGAAGCGCTTTCGGCGTTGCTTCCCGAGTCAGGATTTATTGCCGAAGAGGGTACCTCTACAAAAAAGGGCGAGCGTTTCAACTGGGTGATCGATCCGCTGGACGGTACTACCAAC
>CAZFTY010000247.1:0-4459 GCA_964521835.1 uncultured Microbacter sp. | reverse complement strand
GGCTCCGCTCTTCGTCGAGAACATCGGACACCTGAATCTCAAATTGTTTGTCATTCGCCTTCATAAATCCTCTCGGTTCGGGACCAAAGCTATTAACTCCTCTCTCTATTGAAAAATACAAAGTGACAGATTCTCCATTAGCACTAACAAGCCGACTACATTTAATGTCGGCATCTCCAATGTCGCCTATCCCTTCCGAATTGGTTACCGACTCTGTCAACGTATATCGGTGCGTATTGGTAAACTCATCGTAAACATGATAATTGGGCACCAAGCCCAGACAGCCGGAAAGACCGATTGCCATCACGAGAAAAGCCAAAACAGCAGTCGGTTTTTCGTTCAAATGCAATTTGTTCATTCTTTTCAATTTTTTGCGTCTATGCTCCTACCACGTAATGCAGGAGCTTCTTCTTTTTCTCTTAAGACAAATATAGAAGAATTATCCGAAAAATTAAATAATTGTGACAAATAACGAATCCGTAAGACATTTCCCGCAGATCTCTTTATATTTGCACCATATCATTATAGTTTAATCGTATGAAACGAAACAGAATAGCAAAAGTATCTCTTCTCGGACTGATCCTCCTTTTATCCTTCGCCGGATTCGCAAAAACTGCCGTCATTGCCCACAGAGGATATTGGAAAGCCGAAGGATCGGCAAAAAACTCCATCTCCTCGCTATCGAACGCGCAAAAGCTGGGTATCTACGGTTCGGAAACCGACGTGCACCTCTCTGCCGATGGTACGGTTATCATCAACCACGACGATTCTATCGGGGGATATGACATCAGTTCGACTCCTCTCGCCGTTTTGAAAACGGTAAAGCTGTCGAACGGAGAAGCTCTGCCGACGCTGGAAGAGTACCTCAACCAGACGCGGAAAGACAAAACCATGCGCCTGATTATTGAAATTAAGAACAAGAAAGATACGCTCCTCGAACAGCGCACGGTGAAAGCGGTAGTCGATCTGGTGGGAAAGATGAAGATGCGCAAAGCGGTAGAGTATATCTCGTTCAGCATGAATGCCTGCAAAACGTTGCTACAGGTCAACGCAGGGGCTCCCATTGCTTTTCTGGCCGGAAAAGAGGGGGCACTCACTCCCGCAGAATTGAAAAGAATCGGGCTATCCGGTCTGGATTATCACTATTCGGTACTGATAGCACATCCCGGGTGGATTGCGGAAGCCCACGCGCTGGGACTCACGGTAAATGCCTGGACGGTAAACGATCCGGCTGCTATCCGGAAGCTGATCGATTTGGGTGCCGACTTTATTACCACCGACGAACCGGTTATGACGAAAGAGATACTGGCAAATAAATAAAAAAAGAAACCGACAAAAACTGATTTTTGTCGGTTTCTTTTTAGGTAACGACCCTTTTGTTGCCCTTTTGCCGGTTACTACAAACCAATCCGGTAGACGGCAAACGAATAGGGAGCCAATTCGGCTTTGATGATTTTGCCTTTCGGAGCGAACGGTTGCGTTTTGGGTGCCAGCGCGGCAGGGTTTTCAATCGAGTTGACCTGTTTCATATCACCGCTCTGCATCACGGTTAAGGTACCCGCTTTGGCCAGTTTAGTCGCTCCCTCCAGTTGAATCTCCTTCACCGTTTTATTGCCCGAGGCATTCACAATTTTCACGATCAATTCGTTGGTTTTGGTATCGATCACCGCGGAGGCATAGATGCTGTCCTGACCGGCCACCACGTCCTTTCCCAAGGTTATTGGAACCACTTTATTTCCTTTGTTGTTGGAATAGAGTTTCTGCACGTAGTAGCTCGGCGTCCCGTACGCATGGAGGTTGTCGTACCAGATCAGATCGGGAGCCCATTGCCACCCTTCGAGATGGGCAAACAGCGGTGCATACGAGGCCATGCTCACCACATCGGCGTTGCGCTCCAGACCAGTCATAAACGCGGCTTCCGACAGCGCAGCCTTCCAGTTGTTGCGAGCAGCTCCTACAAACGAGTCGTCGCAATGCGAAGCGTATTCACCGGCAAAAACCTTGCTCCCGGTACGCGGATAGTTATCGTAACGACGGGCATTGGAGAGAAACCATTCGGGCGAGCGGTAGTAGTGCTCGTCTATCAGGTCGGCATTCATTTTGCGCAATTCACCGTTCAGGTAGTCGAAACGATCGCCGCTGGGATCGGTACCCGAACTGTTCACCAACTTAAAGCCGGGATATTTGTCTTTGATCGCTTTGGTAAATATCTTGAGCCGTTCAACATACTGCGGGCCCCAGTTCTCGTTCCCCACGCCCATCATCTTGAGGTTGAACGGAGCGGGATGTCCCATTTCAGCGCGCAATTTTCCCCATTTTGTATCGGTGGAGCCATTCGCAAATTCAATCAGGTCGAGGGCGTCCTGCACATACGGATCGATTTGTCCGGCAGGAACCAGCTCTGCCGAGTTGAACTGGCAGGCCATGCCACAATTGAGGATCGGTAGCGGTTCGGCACCGATATCTTCGGCCAGTTGGAAATATTCGAAAAATCCGAGTCCGAAGCTCTGGAAATAGTCGGGAGTGGAACGGTTGGAGAACTCCGTGTTCCAGCGGTTAATAATTAAGTGACGATCTTCGACCACACCAACCGTCTTTTTCCACTGGTAGCGTTGCGCCAGGTCGAAACCCTCGACGATACATCCTCCCGGAAAACGGATAAAGCCCGGTTTCAGGTCGGCAAGCAGCTGCACCAAATCGGCGCGCAACCCGCCGGGACGGTTCTTCCATGTATCGGACGGAAAGAGAGAGATCATATCCAGATCGATCTTCCCATCGCCTTCGAACCAGATGTTCAGTTTGGCTTTCGGATCGGTGCCATTCGCCTTGAAAGAGACCGATTGTTTGTGCCATTGATTATCGGCAAAAGCGGGAGTGAGCGACGTGCTTCCCAATACCTCGTTTTGAGCATTCACCAACTCGATGTTCAGCCTGCCCGTTGCCGACGGCTGACGGTATAGCACCGAAAAGGTGTAGGTAATATCTTTCTTAATTCCCATGCCGCGGAAACCTTCGTTGGTCAGACCGAGATCGTGCCCGGTGGCCTGTTGCAAAGTCACCTGCAAATAACGTGGATTGGTATCCCCTTTTTCAGGACGGTTCACCACCTGTACGGCCCCTTCCACCGCCTTTTTCTGCTGCACTTTCCATCCCATCAACGGTTTGGTGAACTCAAAAGAGCGGTTTTTCACCAGTTCGGCATAGATACCGCCATCGGCCGCAAGGTTGATGTCTTCAAAAAAAATACCCCACATGGTGGGCTGAATATCGGCCGTCGGCTTGTTGACCTGCACGGTCAGTCTGTTTTGAGCTGCCGCTGAAAAAAATGTCAGGAAGGACAGCAATAGAATGGTTGTTTTTCTGATCATGATAGGAAGTTGTATGTCTAAAATAAAGCAGGTGTAAAATTAACACTTATATAAAACCGGAGCAAACCCAAATCGTATGTTTTACGACATAGATCTTTGAGGCAAGAAATGTCCGAAGAAAACAGAACAAAAACAATCGTCCTCCACCGAACTCTTCGGACATCCCTATCAAAGGAGAATCTTCTCCATTAAAACTTCACAAACATCTTTTTGCCTGAATAAGAAACCTTTTTCACCGCTTTTTTATCTTTTCCTGCCATATTGAGGATAAATGAGCGATTTCCTAACATACCGGAGAAATGTCCATTACGCTCTGAAATTGTCAGGATCCGGCTCTTGTCGTTCCAATGAAATGAGATGGTGGAATAAGCTCCTTTTTCGTAATTATAGTTATCGTTCTCGTCTTCATAGAGAACAAATTCGCCATCGGCACCCGGATAGATCCGAATCTCCAGATTGTCCCACTTTTTTTGGGTGGCGTATTGCACTTTCGGACCAAACGGAATCACAGAACCGGCTTTGATATACAGCGGAAGGATATCAATCGGAGCCGCTTTTTCCAGCGATTGCCCTCCATCCAGTTTTTCTCCCGTCCAAAAGTCAAACCATTGGCTACCTGCAGGAAGATACACTTTACGGCTTTTTGCCTGAGAATAGTCTTCGGTACCTTTCCCATCCTGAGAACTGACATACATCGGATTAACCACCGGAGCCACAAGAATGGATTTCCCGAAAAGATATTCGTCATTGATACCAAGGCCTGCTTTATCATTCACAAAATCAAAAAACAAAGGACGCATAATGCTGCCGGCATTGCTGCTTACATTCCATGCAGTAGAGTACAGGTAAGGCAACAAACTATACCGCAGGTTTATATATTTTTCTATTGCATCGAAGTCCCGATCGCCGCCCTTACCAAATCTGAAAATCTCTTTTGGAGCATCGGTTCCGTGCGAACGCATCATCGGGGTAAAGGCTCCGAACTGAATCCAGCGTACGTAGAGTTCGCGATAAGCATTGTTCTCCAGTGCCTTTTCCCGCCATAATTCCAAAGAAAGAGATCGGAAGAGCGTCGGGGAGGGAAAGGGGGG
>CAZFTY010000246.1:0-4465 GCA_964521835.1 uncultured Microbacter sp. | reverse complement strand
GGGAGAGTAGGTAGCCGCCACTTTTTAACGCCCCGATACATTCACGTATCGGGGCGTTTTTTTTTATCCCTCCTACTCCCCTACTTCCTTGTTTTTTGCTAAAAAAAATCTGATCTTTTTTATGATGAAACAGAACTAAAATCACGGTTTCTCTTTCATTTGTTTACTTCCTCAAAAAAAATAGCTACTTTTGTTGTCGCTTTGAATAGGTATGGAAAAAGATTTCAACGAAATACTGGAACGAATCAGCGCACTCGAGCTATCCGAAGATTTTGATGCGGTTGTTGCTATTGCAAACGGAGGAACACTTCCTGCAGAACTCATCCGGCAAAAACTGGGCATAGAGTTATTCCTTTTGAAAATCAATCTACGCGACAGCAATCATATACCGGTTCATCCGCAACCGGTTCTTCTCCACCCTATCGATTTTGAAGTTATCAATAAGCGTTTTTTGTTAGTCGACGACCGAATAAAAACCGGCAGAACGATAGAATTTGCAAAACGTCTTTTGCTTGAAGAGGGTGCTTCCATTGTAAAAACCTTTGCTGTAAACGGCAAAGCAGATTATTCGCTTTACAACGAAGCCTGTTTTCGTTTTCCCTGGATTCTTTAACCCTGCCAGCTGCTCACAAATTCAATACAAACATCGAACCCTAAAAATAAGAGACTTCTATTATGACAAACGACAACACGGCAGTACTGCTCATTCACTGTCCCGACCGGCCGGGAATTCTTGCTGCTGTCACCGATTTTATCAATCAGCAAAAAGGAAATATTCTATATCTGGATCAGTACGTAAACAGAGAAGACCACATATTTTTTATGCGTGTGGAATGGGCTCTTGACAATTTCATCATTCCCCGCGATGAAATAGAAGATTATATCGATACCTTGCTGGCCAAACGCTACAGCATGAATTTCCGTCTCTATTTTTCGGATTCGAAGCCAAGAATGGCTATCTTTGTTTCGAAAATGTCGCACTGCCTGTTCGATCTTTTGGGACGCTACCATGCCGGTGAATGGAATGTGGAACTCCCCTTGATTATCAGCAACCATCCCGATCTGAAGCCGGTAGCCGAACGTTTTGGAATAGACTATTTTGTTTTCCCGATCAATAAGGAGAACAAAGCAGAACAGGAAGCCAAGGAGCTGGAGTTACTGAAACAATACAACATCAATTTTGTGGTGTTGGCACGTTATATGCAGGTTTTATCGCCGCAACTGATCGATAGTTACCCCGACCGCATTATCAACATCCACCACTCTTTTCTCCCCGCCTTTGCCGGCGCGAAACCCTATCATGCGGCACACGAACGGGGAGTAAAAATTATCGGAGCAACCAGCCACTACGTAACCAGCGATCTGGATGCCGGTCCCATTATCGGACAGGATGTGGTGAGAGTAACGCATAAAGACACCATCGACAGCATGGTACGAAAAGGTCGCGACCTCGAAAAGATCGTACTTTCGCGCGCCGTTGAAAAACATATCGAACGAAAAATTCTGACGTACCAGAACCGAACGGTAGTATTCGATTAAACCTTTACCTGATCGGTATCGTCTAAGAAAAATATAACAACCTAATAATTCTCTGTGCCTATGAAACGTCGTGATTTTTTACTGTCGGCTGCCATTACAGGGGTAGCATCGACTTTGCGCTTCGACAAACTCGAAGCTGCGCTCCAAAACAATAAAGTAAAGGTAACCTCAGGGCCTGATCTGGTAGCTGTTATGGGTGGCGAACCGGCAGCGATGCTCGACAAAGCGCTGGCAAAATTTGGCGGCATTCAGGCATTCGTAAAGAAAGGACAGACTGTTGTTATTAAACCGAATATTGGATGGGATAAGACCCCGAATCTGGCTGCCAATACCAACCCTGAGTTGGTAAAAGCGCTGGTAAAAAAATGCTATGCCGCCGGAGCAAAAAAAGTGCAGGTCTTTGATCACACTTGTCAGCAATGGGACAACTGTTACAAAAACAGCGGCATAAAAGCTGCCGTGGAAAGTGTCGGGGGCGTAATGCTTCCTGCAAACGACGGAAGCCATTACCAGAAGGTCGCTCTCCCTCACGGCGTTCGACTGAAAGAGGCCATGATACACAAGGCACTGTTGGAATGCGATGTTTGGTTCAACCTTCCGGTACTCAAAAACCATGGTGGCGCCAAAATGTCCATCTCGATGAAAAATTATATGGGTGTTGTTTGGGACAGAGGCATATTCCATAGCTCTGACCTGCAACAATGTATCGCCGACATCTGTACCTACCCCAAACGTCCGGCTCTGAATATTGTGGATGCATACCGGATTCTGTACAAAAACGGGCCTCAGGGAAGAAATGAATCGGACACTGCGGTGCTGAAGACCCTCATTGTATCGCCCAATATCGTTGCTGCCGATACCGCCGCCATCAAATTCTTCAATCAGGTAGAAAAGATGGACATCAATGCGGTCGGACATATTGCCAAGGCTGAAGCGTTGCACCTCGGCACCCGCAATCTTGATGCGTTAAAGATAGAACGAATCAAAATGTAACGCAGAGTAACTCGTACCAGAAAGCTGTCGAAACTATCGGCAGCTTTTTTTATGCTCTGCAGCCGGTATTATTTCATTTCTTAAATTTATAGCGTACCTTTGGTTTGCAATAGAATTCTCAACACCGATTCAACCATATCACTTCATAACCATACCGCTCTCCCATCCGGAAAGCGGGTCTTTAAGAAACAACAAAATGAAGAAAGAAAAACAACAGCCGGACGGCCGGATGCGCAAATCAGATCTTACAAACGCCATCACCAACCTCTTTAACAAGGAACCCAATCGTTCATTCAACTATAAACAGGTATCGCATATCCTCGGATTAACCAAGACTCCTTTGAAGCAAATGGCAACCGAGATTCTCACCGATTTGAGTGACAACGGTTTTCTGATCGAGATCGAACGGGGAAAATTCCGGCTCAATGTGCGCGGAGGCAACATCACGGGAACCATCGACCGTACCTCGCGCAAAACCTACCTGAATCCCGACGACGGTGGAGCACCGATCTTTATTTCGGAACGCAACCTCAACCGGGCCATGGATAAAGACTACGTGAAAGCATTCCTGTATGCCGGACGCAAAGGCCGCCAGCCCGAGGCCGAAGTGCTGGAGGTACTGAAGCGGGCCAAAGAAAATTTTGTAGGCATTCTCGATATCAGTGGCCCTTATGCCTTTTTAATTGTCGATAAAAAATATTTATCGAACGATATTTTTATTCCCGTCGACAAACTGAAGGGTGGAAAAAACGGACAAAAAGCATTGGTCAAAATGGTACGTTGGGATGAAAAAGATAAGAATCCCGTGGGCGAGGTAATCGATATTCTGGGCGATCAGGGCGACAACAATGCCGAAATGCACGCTATTCTGGCCGAATTCGGACTACCCTACAAATATCCCGAAAAGGTAGAGGAAGAGGCCGAAAAGATTGATGCCGGAATCACCGCGGAAGAGATTGCCAGACGCATCGATTGCCGCGACATCGTCACCTTCACCATCGACCCGCGCGATGCCAAGGACTTCGACGATGCCCTCTCGCTACGCAAACTCGAAAGCGGATTGTGGGAAGTGGGCATTCACATCGCCGACGTAACGCACTACGTGAAGCCCAAAACCATTATCAACGAAGAGGCTGAAAACCGTGCGACTTCCATCTATTTAGTCGACCGCACGATACCAATGCTACCCGAAAAACTCTCGAACGGACTCTGTTCGCTTCGGCCCAACGAAGAGAAACTCACCTATTCCGTTCTGGTGCAGATGGACGACGAAGCCAATATACATGATTACAAAATTGGTCGTACCGTGATAAAATCGGATCGCCGCTTCACCTACGAAGAGGCGCAACAGATTATCGAAACGGGTGAAGGCGATTACAAAGAAGAGATGTTGCAACTCGACAAACTGGCCAAGATATTGCGCGACCGCCGTTTCAAGTCGGGTGCCATCGCTTTCGACCGGGTAGAGGTGCGTTTCGAAATAGACGAAAAGGGAAAACCTACCAGCGTTTTCTTCAAAGAGGCGAAAGATTCCAACAAACTGGTGGAAGAGTTTATGCTGCTGGCCAACAAAACGGTGGCTACCCATATCGGCAAACCGGGAAAAGGACGCAAGGGCAAAACTTTCGTCTACCGTATTCACGACGTACCCAACCCGGAAAAATTGCAGAATTTCGCGCAGTTTATCCACCGCTTCGGTTACAAACTGAAGACTTCGGGCAAAAAGAGCGAAGTGTCGTCGGCTGTCAACCATCTGTTAGACGAGGTGCAGGGCAAGAAAGAGCAGAACCTGATTGAAACGCTAGCCGTTCGTTCGATGGCCAAGGCCGTTTTCAGCACCGAAAACAGCGGTCACTACGGACTGGCATTCGACTGCTAGACCCACTTCACCTCGCCTATCCGCCGTTACCCGGACATGATGGTGTACCGCCTG
>CAZFTY010000245.1:0-4471 GCA_964521835.1 uncultured Microbacter sp. | reverse complement strand
AATTTTCACTGTTTTATCCTCGTTGAATTAGGCTCTTGCCGCTCCGGCGAGTCAGGAAACGGTAACGCCGGGTAAATGCCTTGGATATGAAGTTACGGGATCTCAAGCCATCTTCCATTGCGAAAACGATATAAACGTTTCGCTCAAATTGTGCAGTTCCGGCATCGTCCGCTTCTGGTATCAGCAGGGAGATTTCCATCGTAATAACGAGTCGTTTGCCGTTATCAACGAAAATATCGACAACCATCTCACCGTATCCGTGTCGGAACAACCAGGGAGCTATGAAATCTATACCAGCGAGCTGATTATCCGAATCAATAAAAATCCGTTTCAGGTACGCATTTTCGACAAATATCAGAAGCTGTTGCTGGAAGATTTTCAGGGAAAGGGACTGGTCAAAGACGGGCAACATCAGGCTACATTGAAAACCCTCCGCCCCGATGAACATTTCTTCGGTCTCGGAGAAAAAAACGGAGGCTTGGATCGTCGCGGGAAGACCTTCCGGATGTGGAACAGCGATAAACCCTGTTATTCTACCGATGAAGATCCTCTCTACAAAAGCATTCCGTTTTTCATGAGCAATTTCGGATACGGCATTTTCTTCGATAACACCTATAAAAGCACGTTTAATTTCGGAACGACATCGAACGAATACTACTCGTTCGAAGCTCCTGCAGGTGCAATGGTTTACTATTTCATCTTCGGACCGTCCTACAAACAAATCATCAACCGTTATACTCAACTAACCGGCAAACCGATTATGCCTCCGGAATGGGCGCTGGGATTTTCGCAATGCCGCGGACTTTATACTAACGAGCAACTGGCACGCGATGTGGCTTCCGAATTCCGCAAACGTCTAATCCCCTGTGATCTTATTTATCAGGATATCGGTTGGACGCAATATTTACAAAATTTTGAATGGCGTAAAGAAAATTACCGAAACCCGCGGCAAATGGTGGCCGATTTGGCGGCGCAAGGCTTTAAGATGATCGTATCACAGGATCCTGTTATTTCACAGGAAAATAAAAAGCAGTGGCACGAAGCCGATTCGCTGGGTTATTTCGTCAAAGATATCCGCACCGGCAAAAGCTACGACATGCCCTGGCCATGGGGTGGTAACTGCGGAGTGGTCGACTTTACAAAGCCTGCGGCAGCCGACTGGTGGGGAAACTATCAACAGAAAGTGCTGGACGACGGTGTAAAGGGATTTTGGACCGACATGGGAGAGCCTGCCTGGAGCAACGAAGAAGAAGCCGACCGTCTGTTTATGAAACATCAACTCGGGATGCACGATGAAATCCATAATGTTTACGGTCTGACTTGGGACAAGGCTGTTACCGAACAATTTGAAAAACGGAATCCGAACAAACGCGTTTTCCAGATGACCCGGGCTTCTTTTGCCGGCATGCAACGTTATACTTTTGCCTGGTCGGGCGATTCGGGCGATGGCAACGATGTACTGAACGGATGGAACAAGCTTGCGGCACAGGTGTCGTTGGCACAATCGGCAGGCATGGGACTGATACCTTTCTGGACGACTGACATTTCGGGGTATTGCGGCGACATTAAAGATCGTGACGCCATGGCCGAACTCTACGTCCGTTGGATGCAATTCGGGATATTCAATCCACTGAGCCGTGCCCATCACGAAGGCAACAACGCAGCCGAACCCTGGACTTTCGGTTCGGAAGCCGAAAAACTCTGCCGCAAAGCTATCAACCTGAAATACACACTACATCCATACATCTACTCGTATGCCCGCGAAGCGTACGACACCGGACTTCCACTAATACGCGCTATGCTGTTGGAATATCCTGACGATGCGGAAACTTTCAAACTCAACACGCAATTTCTGTTTGGTAAAGAGTTGCTGGTGGCTCCTGTGGTGGAAAAGGAGGCTTCGGAACGGCAAGTTTACCTACCCCAGGGGGAATGGATCGACTTTAACGATGGCTCTACCGTATACAAAGGCAAGCAATGGATCACCTGTCCGGTGACTCTTGGCACCATCCCGATGTTTGTAAAGAAAGGCTCTATTGTTCCACAAATGCCTGTCATGCAATATATCGGCGAAAAGAAAAACTCACCGGTGTGGTTCGATATTTACCCGGCTTCGGAAGGCCGTGCTGCAACTTTTTCTCTTTATGAAGACGACGGCGAATCAAATGAATATAAAAAAGATGTTTGTGCCCACACAGACGTAAAATGCCTTACCACCAAAGAGGGTTATTCCATTCAACTTACCTGTAGCAATCAAAATGGATTTCAGCCTGCTTTCGAACGCAACTCCGGCATTAAAATCCGCACGAAACAAGCTCCCAAAGAGATTGTAATGAACACCTCGAAGCTGAAACAAATTACGCCGGAGAGACTGGAAAGCAGTTGGGAAATCCTTTCCGACAAAGCAGTATGGAGTTGGGACAAGAAAACAGGCATCTGCCTGATTAAATGGCAAAATAACAAAGGAACCACAAGCATTGAGATCAAAAACTAATGCTTCAACGCAGAATAAATGTAGATTAAAATGAGGCTTTCACTAATCCAAATAATAGCATTCAGTTGTTTGTCAGTTACCTGCATAGCGCAGAAAGAGCAACCTGTATATCAATCGAAGGCATTCAGCATTTTCAGCAATGAAGTCCGGCAAGGAAATTACAAGGCGACAGCTCTATCGCCCACTTCTATGACCTCCGACTATAGAAGTCCGGATGCCGACAGGTACTCTCCCACCCTGAGCTTCAAATTCAGCATCAATTCAAGGGATAACGAGATGGTTTCGGGACAAGATCATCATGTAACCCTGCAACCTGTAAACGGGCAATGCGTTACCAACGTGCAGTTTGGAAAACAATACACCGGCACACGCCCGATGACACCAGGAATCAATCTGCCGCCCAATACGCGCTGGACAATTCGTCTCGACATGCGCGAAGTCATCAAAGCATTCAACGAAAAGGGCTATTATATTCTCTATAACGGAGAACGCCTTGACAAAGCCGACTTCAAAGGAGTTTACATTGCAGGAAGCGCGGCTCCGCTAATCTGGGATTTCAACAACCTCAGGAATCATCCGGAACTGGAGCTGAAAGACCCGGATGGTGATGGTATTTATGAAACAACTCTCGTGATGAATAAGCATAGCGACGAGAAACACACCGCCGCAGAGTGGCAACTTTCCCGCGACATTACAGCCTGTCCGCAATACAAATCGGATTATCCCATTTCGGACGCGCTCTACAACCTCGCACTGGAAGAGATGGTTAAGGCAGTGGAACCCGACAGCACTTTCCGTACCGGCAAAGAGTGGGCTGGTGTGTGGACGCGCGACATCAGCTACAGCATTATTCTTTCTATGGCGCACTTGCAGCCCCGGGTGGCAAAATACAGTTTGTTGCGCAAAGTGAAGAACGACCGTATCATTCAGGATACCGGTACAGGAGGCGCCTACCCCGCTTCTTCCGATCGCATTGTCTGGGCCATCGCAGCCTGGGAACTCTACAAAGTCACCGGCGACCGGGAATGGTTACAGCAAGCATACAAAGTTGTCCGCAATTCGGTAGAAGACGACCTGAAGAATATTTACGATCCTTCCACCGGACTGATGCGGGGTGAATCTTCTTTTCTTGACTGGCGCGAACAGACCTACCCACGCTGGATGCAACCTGCCGATATTTATGAGTCGGAAAATCTGGGCACCAATGCCGTTCATTATCAGGCAATCCAAACCCTATCACAAATGGCATCGCTGCTCAATGAACCGGCAGCAGTAACCAAATACGAACAGATTGCAGCAAAAATCAAACAAGGGATCAACACGCACCTCTGGATGGCCGGCAAAGGTTATTACGGACAATACTTGTACGGACGAAACTTCCTGTCGCTTTCGCCACGCGCAGAAGCTCTGGGCGAAGCACTCTGCGTGTGGTTCGGCATTGCTGACGAAAAGCAGCAAAAAAGCATTGTTGAAAAAGTTCCCGTGATGGATTATGGCATACCCTGTATCTATCCTCAGATTCCGGGCATTCCGCCCTATCACAACAATGCCGTCTGGCCTTTTGTGGAGACCTACTGGGGGTTGGCTTCGGCAAAAGCAGGCAATGAACGTTCGGTGCTCGAAGCCATTGCTGCCGTCTACCGTCCGGCTGCGCTTTTTCTTACAAACAAAGAAAATTTCGTAGCCTCAACCGGCGATTTCGCAGGCACGCAGATCAACTCCAGCAACATGCTATGGAGTCTCTCGGGAAATCTGGCATTAGTACACAAAATTCTTTTCGGTATCGAATTCAGAGCCGACAGCTTACTCTTTCACCCGTTTGTTCCCAAGGCATTACAGGGGAAACGTTCGCTTACCGGCTTCAAATACCGAAATGCAACTCTGAATATTGAAATGACGGGATTTGGCAATGCAATCCAAAGTTTCGAACTGGATGGAAAATCCATGACGACTGCAGCCATTCCCGCATCGCTGAGC
>CAZFTY010000244.1:0-4472 GCA_964521835.1 uncultured Microbacter sp. | reverse complement strand
TTGGACATCGATAGTAGTGATTTGGCTACATTTGACGCTGTCGATCAGCTGTATCTGGAACGATTGGGAAAACTGCTCGATAGTGTTTGTTAGATTGATAAAACAGAGAGGAGATTTCATTGTGAAAAATGTAGGTAAGAAGAAAAAGGGCGGATTACGCATAACGGTAAAGGATTATCTCAAGGCTGTGAAAAAAGCAGACAGAGAGAATGAGCTTGCCCAACAACCAGGATGGAAATCAGTGCATAAAATTCATAAAAGCAAAAAAACATACGATCGGAAATCATATCGGAAAGATATGTCCGGATATGATTGATCTGTTAAATAAGATAATTTTTTGCTTTCTTGTCTGTCTGTTTGGTAAAAGTGCGTGTTCTGTTATTTGTTGATAGTCAGTTTTATATGTAATAATGTTGAATTATGTTGTATGTTTCGTGTTCGTACACGGTATTGTAAATCAGCGGAAAATAGTATACATTCGCAGACCTTAATTACCCTGAAACCATGAACGTTGACAAAAAGATAACCATCAAGGATATTGCGAAAAAGGCGGGAGTTTCTGCCGGAACCGTAGATCGGGTTCTCCATAATCGTGGTGAAGTTTCGGAAAAAAGCAGGGAGAAAATTAAGGCGACACTGAAAGAACTCAACTATGAACCGAACCTTATTGCCAGTTCGTTGTCGGCGAGAAAAACCTACCGTATCATTTCCCTGATTCCGTCGTTTGAGGAGGGAGACTACTGGGAGGCTGTTGACAAGGGAATTGACAGAGCCATCGCCGAATTCGATAAGTTCAATGTGGAGATAGAGAAGCGCTATTTCAATCAATTTGAAGCTCAGTCGTTTTATGATGCAATAGATGCGCTTGATAATGAAGATTTTCAGGGATTGCTCCTTTCTCCCATTTTGCGTGATAAGTGTCTGGCTTTGTGCGCGACCATGAAAAAACGGGGTATTCCGGTAGTCTTTATCGACTCTCAGATTGAGGGTGCCGATTATCTGGCTTACTTTGGTCAACCCTCTTTTCAGAGCGGTTTTATCGGAGCTAAGTTTGTAACGGCTTCGTTGCCGAAAGGAAAGAATATCGTACTGTTCCGGACATTGCGCAAGGGTTTTATCGGAGCTAATCAGACATTACAGCGTCAGGAGGGTTTCCTTTCGTATTTGAGCGGGTATCGACCCGATTGTTCGGTGGTAAGCGTGGAGTTGCAGGTTGGTAATCCGGAGATGAACGAACTGCTGATGCGGAGAGCTTTTGATGAGCGCAACAACGTGGGGGCAGCTGTGATTTTTAATTCCACGGCATATACGATAGCCGCTTTCTTAGAGCGCGAAAAAATTGAAGATGTGACTTTGTTGGGTTACGATGCCCTGAACAAAAATATAGCTTACCTGAAACAGGGCAGAATTGCAATTATCATCGCGCAACGCCCCGAAATGCAAACCTACAACGGAATCAAGGCGTTGTTCGATAATATCGTTCTGAAGAAAGAGGTAAAAAAAATAAACTATATGCCGGTCGATTTGCTGGTTAAAGAGAATGCCGATTACTATACAGAATATACACCGTAATTAACGGCGAACGGCTTTTGAAGAGAATTTAATTCAACTAAAATACTATTGCCCATCTGGCAATAAACTTCAAAGAATATACAAATGAAAACTCTAAACAGACACAATGTTCAGGCAAACAGCTATCCTGAACGCATTATTCAATTTAGTGAAGGAAATTTCCTGCGTGCTTTCGTAGATTGGATTGTATTCAATATGAATCAGAAAGCCGGATTCAATAGCAGCGTAGTGGTTGTACAGCCTATCGAAAAAGGAATGGTGGATATGCTGAATGCTCAGGATGGCCTGTATCATGTGAATCTGCAGGGGCTGGACAATGGAAAAGAGGTCGATTCTCTCCAGTTGATCGATGTGATTTCGCGTGGTTTGAATCCCTACACTCAGTTTGACGAATACCTGAAACTGGCTGAAAACTCAGAAATGCGTTTCGTCATTTCTAACACTACCGAAGCTGGTATCGCTTTCGATCCTGCCTGCAAACTGGAAGACAAACCTGCAAAATCATACCCGGGCAAATTGACACAGTTGCTGTATCATCGTTTTAAAACTTTCAATGGCGCTGCCGACAAAGGTTTTCATATCATGCCTTGCGAGTTGATTTTCCACAACGGTGTTGAACTGAAAAAATGTATCGAACAATATATTGAGCTGTGGCAGCTGGGTGCCGGATTCAAAAACTGGTTCGAAACCGCTTGTGGCGTTTATCCTACGCTGGTCGACCGTATCGTTCCCGGTTATCCGAAAGATACCATCGGTCAGATTTTGGATAAAATTCAGATCGAAGATAAGTTGGTCGTTAAGGGCGAAATTTTCCACTTGTGGGTAATCGAAGCACCTGCATCGCTTGCTGCCGAATTTCCTGCCGACAAAGCAGGGTTGAACGTATTGTTCGTTCCGAGCGAAAAACCGTATCACGAACGTAAAGTTACTTTGTTGAATGGCCCGCACACGGTTCTGTCGCCGGTAGGTTATCTGTCGGGTTTGGATACCGTTCGCGAAATTGTGGAAGATGAGGTAACCGGTAAATTCGTTCGCAAGGTGATGTTCGAAGAGTTGCTTTCGACTCTCGATTTGCCTCAGGCAGAACTCGAAGCGTTTGCCAATGCTGTTCTCGACCGTTTCCGCAATCCGTTTGTAAAACACTTCGTTACCAGTATTATGCTGAACTCGTTCCCGAAATTCAAAACCCGCGATCTGCCTGGTTTGAAGATTTATCTGGAACGCAAAGGTGTTTTGCCCGAAGGAATCGTTCTCGGTTTGGCCGGTATCATTACCTATTATAAAGGTGGCAAACGTGGCGACGTGGAAATCGTGCCGAACGATGATGCGGCTATCGTTGATCTGTTGAAAAACCTCTGGGCTACCGGTTCGATCCAGAAAGTGGCCGAAGGCGTATTGGGTGCCGAATTTATCTGGGGTGAAGATCTTAACAAAGTTCCCGGTCTGACATCTAAAGTGGCACAGTTCCTTACCTCTATCGACGTAAAAGGAATGCTGGCTACCGTGAAGACAATTGTTCGTTGAAAAAAGTATTCAACGTCCAACGATTACACGATTAAACAATGTAATGAATGACTACTCAATATTTAAAAATAAATCCTGCTGATAACGTAGCGGTGGCAATTGCCGGGCTTTCCGAAGGTGAAACCATCCAGGTGGATGGCCAAGCCATTACGGTGAAGCAGACAGTTCCTGCCGGTCACAAAGTGGCGTTGACCTCTTTCGCGGTGAACGACCACGTGGTGAAGTACGGTTACTCTATCGGTCATGCCATTGTGCCCATCGAAGCGGGCGAATGGGTGAACGAAAAGAAGATAAAGACCAACCTCGAAGGGGTGCTCGACTATGAGTACCAACCGAAACTGGTGCAACTCGATATTCCGAACCGCAACCTGACTTTCAAGGGCTACAAACGTAAAAACGGTGAAGTGGGCATCCGCAACGAAATTTGGATTATCCCGACCGTGGGTTGCGTTAACGGTATTATCAACCAGTTGGCCGAAGAGCTGCGCGGTGAAACCGGAAGTGAAGGGGTGGATGCTATTGTGGCATTCCCGCACAATTACGGTTGCTCTCAGTTGGGTGACGATCACGAAAATACCCGCAAAATCCTTCGCGACATGGTTCTCCATCCCAATGCCGGTGGTGTGCTGGTAGTCGGTTTGGGTTGCGAAAACAACCAGCCTGCCGCATTTCGCGAGTTTCTGGGCGATTATGATCCCGAACGTGTTTTGTTTATAGAGACCCAGAAAATTGCCGGTGACGAACTGGAGGAGGGTATGAAGTTGTTACGACAACTCTACGGCAAAGTGCGCAATGATGTACGTGAGGAGGTTCCTCTCTCGAGCCTGCGTGTGGGTTTGAAGTGTGGTGGCTCCGACGGTTTCTCCGGTATCACGGCCAACCCGTTGCTGGGTGTATTCTCCGACTTTTTGGTGGCTCAGGGCGGTACCACGGTGCTGACCGAAGTGCCCGAGATGTTTGGCGCAGAAACCATCCTGATGAACCGCTGCGGAACTCCGGATCTGTTCGACAAGACGGTATATCTGGTAAACGATTTCAAAGAATATTTCATCAAAAATAACCAACCGGTTTACGAAAATCCCTCTCCGGGAAATAAGGCCGGTGGTATCTCCACGTTGGAGGAAAAATCGCTGGGATGTACCCAAAAATGCGGTGCCGCAGTCGTTCATGACGTGTTGAAATACGGTGACCGTATCAAGACCGACGGTTTGAACCTGCTCAGCGCGCCGGGCAACGACTTAGTGGCAAGTACGGCTCTGGGTGCTGCCGGATGTCATATGGTGCTGTTTACTACCGGTCGTGGCACACCGTTCGGCAGTTTTGTGCCTACGATGAAAATTTCTACCAACTCAACCTTGGCAGCCAATAAACCTCTC
>CAZFTY010000243.1:0-4504 GCA_964521835.1 uncultured Microbacter sp. | reverse complement strand
CCTTTGAAAACAGAGTATACGTTATGTCGAAGGTATTGGCTTTGGCTTCACTTTCTTGCACTTAAGACTCTACCGCAATGGCAAGTCCTTTTTCCTGCATATATTCTGTAATAATCGCAACCAGTTCGTCGCCATACTCCCGGATACGTTTTGCACCCAGACCTTTGATATCTTTGAGCTGTTTTTTAGTTGTCGGAAGCTTCGCTATCAGTTCGTCAAGCGATTTCTGCCGCAATACATCATAAGGCTGCACATTTTGTTGATCGGCAGTGGCGTTGCGCCAGGCCCGCAATTTCAGCAACAGATCGGGATGTGCTGAAGATTTTAATGAGGCCGATTTAGGTCTTTCAGTTTCGGGTTTATCGCCCTTCAGTATCGCCTTGGCTCGTGCCGAAAGATATTCGCTCAGATGAAAACCATCGGCACAACTCTTCAACGCCAGTTTTTTGCCAACGATTTGCTCTTTCAGTTTATCCAAGGCATCGGAAATGCTCTTGCGAATCGCTTTGTTGTCGGTCTCAAATTCCAACGCATCCACATCAGCCATGCATCGGTCTATTTTGTCACCAAAGAAGGAGGTTGCCTTTCTAATTCGCTCCTGCAACAGGGAGTTATTCTCCACATCTCCGTTCTGAGCAATCAGTTCGTTGATCTGCGAATGGAATTTGATGCCAATCTCAACAATATCCTGATTTATAAACTCCTTTACGGTGCGAACGGATGTATGTATATTTCCGCTAACGACCTGTTCGTTCTCCCGTAAGCGGTATATCAGGTTGATAATCTCTTTCTGCAAAGGCGTGAAGTCGAACAGATCGATCAACAGCTCCTGCATGTAGTATTGCTGTGCCGTCCGCAACGACTCCTGCGACGGTGCGTGCTCCTTTTGCAGACGCGAGAACTGTTCAATCTCCGCATTGTTAATCAAGTTGTGCTGATGTATCGGCGTGCTCAACACCAATCCATCCAGCGAACGGCAGCGGCTCAGGGCAACATACACCTGTCCGTGAGCAAACGCAGCCCGCGCGTCGATCACCACCTTGTCAAAGGTCAAGCCCTGACTTTTATGAATGGTAATGGCCCAGGCCAGCTTGAGCGGGTATTGCTCGAAGGTACCGATCACCGTTTCAACAATCTCCTGCGTCGTGTCATCGATGGTGTATTGCATGTTGTTCCACTCCATCGGATGCACAGCAATGATGCGCTCCTCTCCCTCACTCTGCACGTAAATGGTATCTTCGTCAATAGAGGTTATTACCCCGATTTTCCCATTGAAATAGGCCTTTTCCGGCGACGAATCGTTTTTAAGGAACATCACCCGGGCTCCCGGTTTCAGTTCCAGTTCAAAATCGGTAGGATACGAACCTTCGGGAAAGTCGCCGGTGACCTTTGCCTTGAAGAACCAGGAGGCATTCTTCAACTCTTTCAGGCGTTGATCGTTGATACGTTGCGCCTGATGGTTGTGCGTGGTGAGCATGATATAATCGTCGGACTGAAAGCCCGGAATCGTACGCTGACGCAACAGCTCCATCATTTGGGGCGACAGTTGATTGTCGCGTACGGCATTGAGCAATCCGATAAATTTCGCTTCGCTCTGCCGGTACATATGTTGCAGTTCTACAGTCACAAAACGAGTCTTACCTAAAGCCTTGCTTCCATAAAAGAAATTGGTATCGTAGTAGCGCGTCAGCACTTCCGCATCGGCATCGGTCACCACCGGAGGCAACTGCTGCAGGTCTCCGATCATCAATAGCTGTACACCGCCGAAAGGCTTGTTGCGGTTTTTATAGCGACGCAACACTTCGTCGATGGCATCGAGGATATCAGCCCGCACCATACTGATTTCATCGATTACCAGCAGATCGAGGCTTCGCAAAATATCTATCTTGATGCGTGAGAAGCGGTATTGACGCTCATTTTCATTCTCTACCCTCGCCTCTTTCGGAATAAACGGTGTAAAAGGCAACGAAAAAAAGGAGTGAATGGTAACACCTTCGGCATTGATAGCGGCGACACCCGTCGGGGCGACCACAATCATGCGTTTCGGCGAAATTTCGCGTAACCGTTTCAAAAATGTGGTCTTGCCCGTTCCTGCCTTACCGGTCAGAAACAGATGTTGATCGGTGCATTGAATATACTGCAATGCCAGATCGGCCTGTTCATTGTTTTGAAACGTAGTCAAATTTTTTGTAGTTTTCCTTACCGAAGTTGTCTTGATTTTTCTTTGGTAAAGTATTTCCTCTTCATTTTTACTTACTGACCCCACCTAACCTCCCCAAAGGGGAGGAATTTAGTCTTAAAATAAGGAAACGTTATTCATTTTACAATGTTACAGCCCTCCTTCGGAGGAACCAACGGTCAACGACCGAAGGGAGTTAATGGGAGGTCAAAATAAAAAGCCAAGATGAGTTCATCTTAAATATCTTTCAGACCCAATCGTCTTTATGATTTTTTCTTTGCTCCTTGTTCTACATTCAGCACCTTATTCTTGGGTACTGTTGCCACAAACTCTTTGAGATAGAACGGTTCAAAGTAAGCCACATCCACAAATTCGCCCGCAGCAAAAGCTTTTTCGGCCAATGGAATCATGTTTGCAGCCTTGGGGTGAATACCGTCTATAAATTGGGCATTGGCGTGTGTGATGCTGCTCCGGCATTTATCGGCTCCGTTTCCAAAGAAGAGCACTTTATGACCGGCCAAAATATTGAGATAGGAATTCTCATCCACAATATCGGCAGCAACTTCGCGAAACAGCTTGAGATCCTTGTCGTAGAAAGCAGAGAAAACCTCCATGCGACGGGCATCGATCATCGGACAGAAAAGCGTGTTATTGTCGGCTTGTGTTTCGGTTGCAACCGTCGAAGCAAGCAACTGAAGTGTATTAACGGCAATGAGAGGAACATTCCAGCCGTAGCAAAGCCCTTTGGCTGTAGAAACGCCGATGCGCAGTCCCGTGTAAGAGCCCGGGCCACAACTCACCGCAACCGCATCGGGACGAGCCTTGGTTTCCTGCAGTATTTCCTGTACAAAAACGCCGAGTAAGGAGGCATGTGACGGGCCGGTAAGCGAAATTCGTTCCGAAACAACCTTGCCATTCTCCGATAAAACGACAGAACAGACGGTAGTGGATGTTTCGATATGAAGTATTGAAGACATAATTAAGTATTTAGATACAACTAACGCCATAATGCCACAGCGCTAAATAGTGGCACAAAAGTACGATTTTTAACCCAAAAAAGCGTACATTTGCGCTCTAATTTTAGAACATAACATCATGCTTCAATCTATGACCGGCTATGGTAAAGCCACCGGTACCTACAACGACAAACAAATCAGAATCGAAATCAAATCGCTGAATAGTAAACAAATGGATATTTCGACACGGATGCCCGGGCAATACCGTGAAAAAGATCTGGATTTGCGTCGCATGGTGACCCAGCAGCTCGAACGGGGTAAAGTAGATTTGAACATCAATATTGCCTGTACCAGTGCCGTTGCCCCCACGCAAATCAACAGCGCTATTCTGAAAGATTACTACAATCAGATCAAGCAATTGTCCGAAACAGAAAACATTCCACTGCCTGCCGATTGGTTTTCCACGCTGCTTCGTCTACCCGAAGTACTGAAAAACGAAGAACAACAGCTCGAAGAAAACGAATGGCTCGAAGTGGCAAAAATTACTCAGGAGGCTATCGATCAGCTGGTAAAATTCCGTATGCAGGAGGGGGCTTCGCTGGCAAACGTTTTTACGGCTAAAGTCGACAACATCGAGCGGTTACTCGGAACGGTGGGACAATATGAAACCGAACGGATCGAACGCATCAAATCCCGCCTGCGCGATGGCCTGCAAAACGTGAACGATAATTACAATGCCGATCGTTTTGAACAGGAACTGATTTTCTATATCGAGAAATTGGATGTGAACGAAGAGAAATCGCGACTCAAAAACCATCTCGATTACTTCCGCGAAACGATGAAAAAAGAGCACAATCCAGGCAAAAAGCTCGGTTTTATCGCACAGGAGATGGGTCGCGAAATCAATACGCTCGGGTCAAAAGCCAACCATGCAGAACTGCAAAAAGTCGTCGTCCTGATGAAAGACGAGCTGGAGCAAATCAAGGAACAGGTGCTAAACGTGCTCTGATGACTTCCATATTGAATTTTTGAATTTGAAACTTGAAATTAATTTATGTCCGGTAAAGTAATCATCTTTTCAGCTCCGTCCGGTTCGGGCAAGAGCACACTGATACAACATCTTCTTCAACAAAACTTCAACCTCGGTTTTTCTGTTTCGGCAACCAGCCGGGCTCCTCGCGGAGAGGAGAAAGATGGCGTGGAGTACTTCTTCCTGACACCCGAAATATTCCGTCAGAAGATTGCTAATGACGAATTTATCGAATTTGAAGAGGTCTATCCCGATAAATTCTACGGAACGTTGAAAAGCGAAGTGGAACGTTGCCTGGCAGAAGGAAAAAACCTGATTTTCGATGTAGACGTAGTAGGT
>CAZFTY010000242.1:0-4506 GCA_964521835.1 uncultured Microbacter sp. | reverse complement strand
TATAGGAAACACAAAGAAAAAGTCGGCACCGGATTCTATTTCGGACTCACCATCGCGCTGATCTTCATCGCACGTTTCTTTATTGAATTTCTCAAAGAACGACAGGTTGCTTTCGAGGAGTCGATGACCATGGATATGGGACAGTGGCTCAGCATTCCGTTTGTTTTGATCGGAGCTTACTTAGTTTGGAGAAGTCTGAAACAGAAAAAGTAATTGTTCTAAATCCATATAAAAAAACGGCGAACTTACATTTTGTAGATTCGCCGTTTTTTATTGACCACTAATCATTGATAATTAATCACTATCTTCAGATTTTCTTCAGCACATGACCCATCCGCTCTTTTTTGGTGTGCATATAAAATGCGTTGTATTTGTTTGGTATAATTTCAATAGGCACATTTTCGGCGATAGTCAGGCCGTAGGATTCGAGACCGATACGCTTTTTGGGATTGTTGGTCATCAGACGCATTTGCGTAACCCCCAGTTCGCGTAGAATCTGGGCGCCCACGCCATAGTCGCGTTCGTCGGCCTGAAAGCCGAGGTGCAGGTTCGCATCCACGGTGTCCATCCCGTTTTCCTGTAGTTTATAGGCTTTTATTTTGTTCATCAGTCCGATGCCGCGCCCTTCCTGATTCATGTAAACAATCACACCTTTGCCCTCTTTTTCGATCATCTGCATCGCTTTGTGAAGCTGTTCGCCGCATTCGCAACGCATCGATCCGAAAATGTCGCCGGTCATGCACGATGAATGTACCCGTACCAGAATAGGTTCGTCGGCACTCCATTCCCCTTTTATCAGGGCTACATGTTCCAACCCGTTCGATTTCTGGCGGAACGGAATCAGATGAAACTCGCCGTAAGCCGTGGGCATCATCACCTCTTCTCCCTTTTCAACTAACGATTCGCATTTCAGTCGATATGTAATCAGGTCTTTCACCGAAACCACTTTCAGACCGAATTTTTTGGATACTTCCATCAGCTGGGGCAGGCGTGCCATCGTGCCATCTTCGTTAATGATCTCTACCAATACTCCTGCCGGATAGAGTCCCGCCAATTGCGCCAGATCTACAGCAGCTTCGGTATGTCCTGCCCGACGCAAAACGCCACGGCTACGTGCCCGCAACGGGAAAATATGTCCCGGACGACCCAGATCGGCGGGTAATATGGAGGGATCGCAAAGCGCCTTGATGGTGGCAGCCCGGTCGAAGGCAGAGACGCCGGTAGTGCACCCATGTTCGAGCAAATCGACCGATACGGTAAACGGAGTTCCATGCATGGAGGTGTTGTCCTGAGCCTGCATCGGAAGTGACAATTCGTCACAACGCTCTTCCGTTAACGGAGCGCAGACTAATCCCCGGCCATTGGTAATCATAAAGTTTACCTTTTCGGGTGTTATCAGTTCGGCAGCACAGATAAAATCGCCTTCGTTTTCGCGATCTTCATCGTCAACGACGATCACAAATTTGCCATTGCGAATCTCTTCAATGGCCTCATCTATAGTGTTTAATTGAAATTGTTCCATATTGTGATTTTAGAATAGAATTAATTGACACAATCAAAAATATTACCGACCTTCCGTAACTGTCGATTTGCAGGTATCAATCCGTTGTTACTTTTTTGCTTTTGCTTTCCAACGCTTGTCGATATATCGCTTACTTCGTTGCAAATAGCCTGCCAAACGTTTTCGTACGTTTTTGATAATTTGAATATATGCATCCGGGTTCATAATCACCGAGTCGCCAACCGCTTTGTAGGTCAGGAAAATTCCGACCGGTAACAGAATCGCAGAGCTGAGCCACATTCCTTTCCAAACCGGCCAAAAACCATCACGAGCCATTTTAGTCCCCGTATTGTCCACAATGTAGTAAACGATAAACATCAATACGGAGATTACTACAGGCATACCGAAACCCCCTTTTCGGATGATGGCTCCCAGCGGTACCCCGATAAAGAAAAAGATGAGGCAGGCAAAAGCCAGGGCAAATTTACGATGCCACTCGATAGCGTGACGGCGAATGCTGATCTGCTTTTCCTGAATTTCCATGTTGGAAAATTCCATTTCTCCTTTGGACTGGTTTACGCTGCTTATGGCGGTGTTGACCGCACTCCGCTTGTCCGTCAAATTTAACGATAAAAATAATGTATCGGTATTGTATTTCTCAAAATTGAATTTTTTTGATGTTGCCTGATGGAACGGAATACGATTCTCCCGGTTTAGGTATTTGGTTGGAAGATAGGCTGTCTGTGTTTTTATCAGTTGGTTCACCTCTTTGTTCAGCGAGTCGATGGTGTGGTTGAGCTCTATTACATTTTTGCTGATCTGCTCGTTTTTAAGCAGGGATTCGTTAAATCGGGTGAAACTGGCATCGAAATCGATAATGATCTGTTTTTTTGAAAAGACTTCACGGCGATAGGGAATTTTGTTGGAGGAAGCCATTGTCTGCTGTTGTGGCAGGTTTTCGAACGATTCGCCGCTGTACATGTAAAATGTAAGAAAATGTTTATCGCTGCTCATAACCAACCGCCCCGAGTCGGCAAGCATTACCGCGGCATTGCTGAATCCGTTTGAAAAGTCGTAAACAATGACGTTTTTGAGCAACTGCCCTTTAATGTCTTTGCTGCCGACAAATAGCGTATATCCGTTGATTCCCTGATAAAATTCTCCGGCAGGTATCTCCAATTCGGGTGATTTTTGCCGCATGGAGAGCAACAGCGTGTACATTTTTATCTGGCTCTTGGGCAGTACGTAATTGGAAAAGAAAAATGCCCCCACGCATACCATGGAGATGACAATGATTAGCGGACGCATGATCCGAAACAGCGATATTCCCGCCGATTTCATCGCCAACAGCTCCAGTTGTTCCCCCATATTGCCATACGACATCAGCGATGCAAGCATAATCGACATTGGCAGTGCCAACGGAATGAGCGAGAGGGCGGCATACATAAAAAACTCGGCTAAAACGGAGATGCCCAGCCCCTTTCCTACCATATCGTCTACATACTTCCACAAAAACTGCATGAGGAAGACAAACAGGCAGATAAAAAAAGTGACTGAAAAGAGTTTCAGAAAATTGGCAAGAGTATATGAATCAATTCGTTTTAGTATTCGCATGACTTAATTCTTTCGACGACAAAGGTAAGGTTAATCTATCAATGTGACAATATGAGAACAAAGAACAAAGAACAAAGACAAAAGAGAGCTAACGTTGTTATCCGGTTCGAATCAGGGCTTGAAACGAACGTTATTTCTTTTGCAACCGAATTGTAATTTTGAGCTTGTAATTGCATGAAAGTCAACGTCGGTTAATATGCAGATGTATCGAATTTGGACTCAAAATGGCAAAATACTGATGATGTGATCGTTGCACTATTAAGGTTGGAACAAAAATCATTTTTATCATCTCGTTGCAGATCGCCGAAATAGCTTGAAAACCTGAATTTCTCAAAATCTTTGCTCTTTGTTCTTGGTTCTTTGCTCTCATATTGACGCATTACAATTACCTTTGCATGGAAATTTTTGATTATGGCAAAAACAAAATCGGTTTATGTCTGCCAAAACTGTGGGGCGGAGTCGCCTAAATGGATTGGCAAATGTCCGTCGTGTGGCGAGTGGAACAGCTATGTGGAAGAGGTAATTCGCAAAGAGATTGCGCCGAAAGCGGGTTATCATACAGATGACTCCTCCAAATCGAAACCGGTTCGGATCGAAGAGGTTGAGAGTATCAGCGAACAACGCGTAGATACCTATTCTGCGGAATTTAACCGGGTATTGGGTGGTGGATTAGTGAGTGGCTCGCTGGTGTTGCTGGGCGGAGAACCGGGTATCGGTAAGTCGACGCTTATTTTGCAGGTGGCTCTCAATATGATCGACAAAAAAGTGTTGTACGTTTCCGGTGAAGAGAGTGTAAAGCAGCTGAAACTTCGCTCCGAGCGGTTGCGAAAGCCGGCTTCGGAATGTTTTGTGGTAAGCGAGACCTCTCTTGAACAGATTTTCGTTCACATTCGCAACGTGCAGCCCGATGTGGTGGTAATCGATTCTATCCAGACTATCTCCACCGAATATGCAGAGTCGTCGCCGGGAAGCGTCACTCAGGTGCGGGAGTGCTCGGCAGCGCTGCTCAAATTTGCCAAAGAGACCGGCATTCCGGTACTGCTTATCGGTCATATCAACAAAGAGGGTAGTATTGCCGGACCAAAGGTGCTGGAGCATATTGTCGATACGGTTCTTCAGTTTGAAGGCGATCAGAATTACACGTACCGCATTTTACGTGCCAACAAAAACCGCTTTGGCAGCACGGCCGAACTGGGTATTTTCGAAATGTTGCAAAACGGATTGCGCGAGGTGACCAATCCTTCTGAGTTGTTGTTATCACAAAATCACGAAGGGCTTAGTGGCGTTGCCATTGCCTCGGCCATCGAAGGCATCCGTCCGTTTCTGATCGAAGCGCAGGCATTGGTCAGTACGGCAGCCTATGGCACTCCACAACGTTCATCTACCGGGTT
>CAZFTY010000241.1:0-4520 GCA_964521835.1 uncultured Microbacter sp. | reverse complement strand
CGAATCACTGGCGGCTTTGGATCTTGAATTGTTTAACGATCATCTTCGTCGTCTGCTCAAAGGGGAGGAAGTGGATATTACGACCTATAATTTTGAAGATGGGAAACGTTATTACAAAGGGGATAAGATAAAACTGAAACCGGACAATGTGTTGCTGATGGAGGGAATTCATGCGTTGAATCCCGAACTGACAACCACCATTCCGGATGAGAATAAATTTAAGATATATGTTTCGGCGCTTACATCCATCGCGTTGGATGACCATAACTGGATTTCGACTACGGATAACAGATTGATTCGCAGAATTGTGCGCGATTATCGATTCCGGAATTACAGCGCGCGCGAAACCATCTCGCGCTGGCCGAGCGTGCGTCGCGGCGAGGACAAGTGGATTTTTCCCTATCAGGAGAATGCGGACGTGATGTTCAATTCGGCATTGATTTTCGAGCTGGCCGTGCTGAAAAAGCACGTGGAGCCGATTCTGGCCGAGGTGCCGCAAAACTGCGACGAATATACCGAAGCGCACCGTCTGATTAAATTTATGCGCTATTTTACTCCTATCCGCGACCGCGAAATTCCCCCGACATCGCTCTTGCGGGAATTTTTGGGTGGAAGTAGTTTTAGGTATTAAACAGGATTATTTGCATTTTTGAGTTATGCTTAAACAACAACTGGCACAAAAACAACAACTGAAATTGCTGCCTCAGCAGTTAATGTTGGTGAAGTTGCTCGAGGCTACTACGGTCGAGTTGGATGAGCGTGTCGTACAGGAGCTGGAAAGTAATCCCGCGCTGGAAGAATCGGCCGGAGAGGAGGCAAACAACGATGCCGACAGTCAGGATGAATTCGGATCGGATCAGGATAGCGGTGATGCCGATCTGGGCGATTACCGCAATGAAGACGATATTCCCGATTATAAGCTGATTGCCAATAACCGGTCGAAGGATGAAAAGAAGGAAGATATCCCGTTTTCGGCCGATCTCACCTTTCATGAGTTTTTGCAGGAGCAGGTAGGCCTTCGCAACCTGACCGAATATGAACGTACGTTGGTAGAATATATCATCGGGAATATTGATAACGACGGTTATTTGCGCCGTTCGACCGATGACATGAGCAACGACTTGTTGTTTCAACTCGGACAGGATGTAGGCGAAAAGGAGCTGACTGAAGCTATTGGCTGCGTACAGGAATTTGACCCTCCGGGGGTTTGTGCCCGGTCTCTGCAGGAGTGTTTACTGTTGCAACTGCGTCGGGAAGAGTCTGCATCGAAAATTTGTAATGTGACGAAGGTTGTCATTGAACGTTATTTTGAGGAGTTTGCCCGAAAAAATTATTCGAAAATTATGTCGGAGCTGGGAATCGGAGACGACGTGATGAAACAGGTTGTACATGAAGTGCTGCGCCTCAATCCGAAGCCGGGAAACGCCTGGAGCACACTGCTCGAAAAGAACAAAGAGGTGGTGATTCCCGATTTTGTTGTGGAAAACGACAATGGTACATTAGTCGTTACGCTGAACGACCGAAACCACCACTCCTTACGGGTCAGTCCCGATTATCAACAGATGCAACAGCAGTTTACCTCGGAGAAAACATCCAATAAAAATATAAAAGAGGCTGCGCAGTATGTGAAACAGCAGATTGAGTCGGCCGAGATCTTTATAGAAACGCTCAACCGGAGAAATGTGACGTTGCTTACCACCATGCGTGCCATTATCGAATTGCAGCAGCCGTTCTTTCGGGATGGCAACGAAGCATTGCTTAAGCCGATGATTTTGAAAGATGTGGCCGAGATAACGGGTTACGACCTGTCGACAATTTCGCGGGTAAGCAATAGTAAATATGTACAGACCGAGTTCGGAACTTTTCCGTTGAAATATTTCTTTTCGCAATTAGTGCAAACCGAGTCGGGCGAAGAGTTTTCGGTGCACGAGGTGAAGAATGTGTTGCAGAATATTATTGGCAACGAAGATAAGCAACATCCCTATTCGGATGAAAAACTGGCAGAACTACTAACGAAGCAGGGCTTTGATATTGCCCGCCGGACGGTAGCCAAATACCGCGACCAGCTGGGACTGCCAACGGCTCAGTTACGCAAACAATTATAGTTAAATAACAACATAATAACAGATTGAATATGATTCGTAAATTATTGGCAGTCTCATTGCTGTTTGTCTCTTGCGTGGTAGTTAATGCGCAAATGAAGCACGAGTATGTGCCCGATAGTTTGTGTCAGGGCTTTCAGAAGACCACCCTCGATATGGGTAATGATTATAACGGGCAGGTGGTTGCAACCCTTGTGCGCAAAATGGCACCCGATACAAATACCCGTAAGGCCGTGCTCTATATTCATGGCTTTAACGACTATTTCTTTCAAACGGAGATGGCCGATCAATACATCAGGCATGGGTATAACTTTTATGCCGTCGACCTGCGGAAAAACGGGCGTTCTATTCTTCCGGGGCAGGTGAAAGGCGATGTGCGTAATCTGGTAGAGTATTACAACGAAATAGAGGAGTCGCTGAATATTATCCATGCCGAGAAGAATACGTTTGTGGTGCTCGACGGGCACTCTATGGGTGGATTGGTGGCCGCGCTTTATGCCGAAGACCGTATCGGAAAAGAGAAATTCGATGTCGTTTTTCTCAACAGTCCGTTTTTTGCATGGAACATGAGTCCGATTCTTCGGGCAACTCTTCTGCAGGTGGCTGCTAAAGAGGGAGAAAGTCGTCCGGCAAGTACCCGAAAAAGTCCCGATGTGAGTTTGTACGGAGAAAGCTTACATAAAAATTTCAAAGGCGAATGGGATTACAGTCTGGCATTGAAACCGCTTACGGCACCCGATATTACGTATGGCTGGATTCACGCCGTGAATGATGGAATCAAACGTGTTCAGGCCGGATTGCACATTGCCAAACCGGTATTGGTGATGCACTCCGATCGATCCATTAACCCCAAAAAATGGACAGACGATCTGTTTAATGCCGATGCCGTGCTCAACGTGGAAGATATTCATAAATATGCGCGTACTATTTCGACCAATGTAAAAATTATTGGCATTACCGGAGGAATGCACGATCTGGTGCTGTCGCGTAAACCGGTGCGCGATCAGGTCTATAGCCAGTTGTTTGACTATCTCAAACAGTATGAGCCGAAAAAATAAAACAGTTATTTAATTGCAGAGGCAAATGAAACGCAGATTCAATCCGGTTCTTTTTTTATATCAATGGCTGATATTCATCCCATTGTTTGCAGTTGCCACTGTTTTAACAGCATTATTTACGATGTTGTTTGCGGCATTGTTTCGCGATAAGGAGATAACTTATCTGCCAGCTCGTGCCTGGTCGCGTTTTGCTTGTTACGGCATGTTCATTACCGTACATGTGGAAGGGGCCGGCAATATTTCGAAAGAGGAATCGTATATTTTTGCGGCCAACCATCAAAGCATGTACGACATATTTCTGGTATATGGCTGGCTCGATTCGCGTTTCAAATGGATTATGAAGAAAGAGCTGCGCAAGATTCCGTTCGTGGGAGTTGCCTGCGAGGCGGCAGGACATATTTTTATCGACCGTACGAGTCCGATGTCGGCAAAAAAGAGTATCGACGATGCCAGCCGCAAACTGGTGAATGGTTCGTCCGTGGTTATTTTTCCCGAAGGTACCCGTTCCAAAGATGGCAAATTGGGCAAATTCAAGCGCGGAGCTTTTTTACTGGCTTCCGAAATAAAACTGCCGATTGTTCCTGTAACGATTAAGGGAACCTTCAAGGCGTTACCTATATGGAGCTATCTTATCCATCCGGCCAAACTGACATTGGTTATTCATAAGCCCATACCTTATGAACCTGTTTTTGATCAGGATCAACAGCTACTAATTGAAAGGGTTAGAACAGAAGTTGAAAAAGGTATCTAAATATCGGATTGTTTTTTGCACATTGCTCTCTTTTGCGGCTTTGGCTTCTGTTTGCGGACAAGTTTCTGTGATAGCGGCAAAGCCGGTAAACGTTTCGTCAGTCAACTCTCCGGATGATGATTACTGGCCGGCAATTTCGGCCGATAACCATTACTTCGCAACAACGGTAAGCCATCGGGGAGAGTCTGCATATCAGGCAACACAGGAAGATTTGATGCTGTTTGTCAAAGATTCTGCTGGCAATTGGCAGCCGGATAGCGTGTTGACTAAACCATTGAATACACCATACAACGAGGGATCGCCTGCATTTTCGGCTGACGGGCGTTACCTCTTTTTTGTTGCTGCGGATCGTAAGGACGGTCTGGGCAGCTGCGATATCTATTATGTGATACGCCACGGTAACCGTTGGTCGTTGCCGATTCATGCCGGTGCTCCGTTGAATACCCGTTTTTGGGAAAGCAATCCATCGCTTTCGGCTGACGGACGGACGCTCTTTTTTGCGTCGAACCGTCCCGGTGGCAAAGGGGGAATGGATATCTGGAAATGCCGTGTGGCACTGCAATCGGATGGTTTGTTGCTCTTTTTTAATGCTGAAAATCTGGGTGACAG
>CAZFTY010000240.1:0-4629 GCA_964521835.1 uncultured Microbacter sp. | reverse complement strand
CTTCAACATTGAACATTAAGCATTAAACATAATCAAATATAACTCACTAAAAATAAAAACAGTATGGCAGTAACAATGGCAGAAATCTCGAAATTGCGTACCATGACCGGCGCCGGTATGATGGACTGTAAAAACGCTTTGACTGAAGCTAACGGCGATTTCGATACAGCAGTTGAAATTATTCGTAAAAAAGGTCAGGCTGTCGCTGCAAAACGTAGCGATCGCGAAGCTTCTGAAGGTTGTGTTTTGGCAGGAACAAACGGTGGCTTTGCCGCTGCTTTGGCGCTGAAATGCGAAACCGACTTCGTTGCTAAAAATGCTGACTTCGTTGCTTTGACACAAGCGATTCTTGATAAGGCGCTGGAAGCAAAGCCTAAAACTCAGGATGAATTGTTGGCATTGGTTATGGATGGCCGTTCCATCGCTGAGCACATTACCGAACGTACCGGTATCACTGGCGAAAAAACAGAACTGGATTATTACGAATTTGTAGAAGGTGGTACTGTAACCACTTACATCCACCCGGGCAACAAATTGGCAACTATCGTAGCTTTCGCTGAAAAAGACGCGGAATACGAAACCATGCACGGTGTAGCAATGCACATCGCAGCAATGTCGCCTGTGGCTATCGATGAATCGGCTGTACCTCAAAAGGTAAAAGATAACGAACTGGCCGTGGCTATCGAAAAAACCAAAACCGAACTTGTTGCAAAGGAAGTTGAATCTGCATTGAAAAAAGCAGGCCTCAACCCCGCTCACGTCGATAGCGAAGACCACATCGAATCGAATATGGCAAAAGGCTGGATCACCGCAGAAGATGCTGCAAAAGCCCGCGAAATCAAGACAACGGTTGCCGCAGAAAAAGCAGCTACTCTTCCCGAACAGAAAGTAAATAATATTGCGGCAGGACGTATGGCTAAATTCTTTAAAGAGTATACCCTTGTAGAACAAAAGTACGAAGGCGGTGGCGAAGAAGCCGGTAAAATTACCGTAAAAGAACTGCTTGCCAAGAAACAGTTAACCTGCGTTGCATTCAAACGTGTAACCTTGAATCAGGAATAATTGTTTCATCCAATTACATAACGAACAGCCGGCCTTACTTAGACCGGCTGTTTTTTTGTAACTTTGTGGAAGTGATTTTACAGACCGAAAGCTTGATGTTTGTTCTGTTAATTGGTAAATTGTAATCCCGATAGCTATCGGGAAAATCGTAAATAGAAATGGCTATTATAAAATCTGTCAGAGGATTTACTCCTAAAATAGGAAAAGATTGTTTTATTGCCGACAATGCTGTCATTGTGGGCGATGTGGTAATTGGTGACGGGTGCAGTATCTGGTTCGGCGCGGTGATTCGTGGCGATGTCAACTCCATCCGTATCGGAAACCATGTTAATGTTCAGGACGGCGCGGTGCTACACACGTTGTACGAAAAATCGACCATCGAACTGGGAGACTATGTTTCGGTAGGGCACAACGTTACCATCCACGGGGCAAAGGTGAAAGACTATGCGTTGGTAGGAATGGGATCGACGGTACTCGACCACGCGGTAGTGGGCGAAGGTGCCATCGTGGCAGCAGGCGCTCTGGTGCTGGGTAAAACGGAGATCGAACCGAATACCATCTGGGCTGGTGTTCCCGCTAAGTTTGTAAAACAAATGGACGAAAAACAGTCGAAAGAGATCAACCAACGCATTGCGCACAACTACGAAATGTACGCAGGCTGGTACAAAGAGAACGATTAAGCCAACATGATATTTGTTATCAGGATGTTGAAAAGCAGAATGATAACGCTGCTGTGAACGACGGCATTGGTACTTGCCACACCCACGTCGAGTGCGCCTCCGTAGGCATAATATCCGTAATAGGACGAAACGGAGGTGATGATGTAGGCAAAGAAAAGTGACTTTACCAGCGAATAGGTGACGTAAAACGGATTAAAGGCATACTGGATACCGTAGACAAAGTCGGAGACGGTGATGATACTCGAAAACATGCCGACCCCGTAACCTCCGACAATACCAAGCGCCATGCTGAAAATGACCAAAAAGGGCATCATCACTACAAAAGCGGCTATTTTGGGTAATATAAGGTAGTTGGCCGAGTTGACCCCCATAATTTCGAGTGCGTCGATCTGTTCGGTGATACGCATCGTGCCGATCTCGGAGGCGATGTTCGACCCCACCTTTCCGGCCAGAATAAGGCAAAGGATGGTGGATGAAAATTCCAGTAAAAGTGTGTCGCGGGTCACCAAACCGGTAGAGTAGCGGGGAAGTAACGGATTGGAGGTGTTCAGCTTGGTTTGGATGGTCATGATGGCTCCGATGAAAATGGAGATGATAACCACGATGCCCAGCGAGCGCAGTCCCAGTTTCTCCATCTCGAGAGGCAGTTGGCGGAAAAACATGCGCCAGTTATCGGGACGGGTAAAGACCCTGGACATTAAAAGAGAATACTTTCCTATTTGTTGAAATAGATTCATTCAGACACTTTTTAGAGCTACAAAGATAAAGAAAAAATCCGGTTTGCGGGGAGGTTAGCGTGAATCGGTTGGAACGCAAATGACGCAAACAAGCGCAAATTATCCTGAACAGAGAGGCCGCTAAACACCGGAGGTGTTGTCCAATAATAATGTCGGGATTTATCCCGGCGGGAAAGGTGATCTCATTTTGGCATCACGCTGTAAGCGTTTCCCTACAAGCGGGAGACCGCTACGCGGTTCTTCGAGGCTGGTTCCACTTGTACTTACACGGGATAAATTCCGGCGTTATTGTTGGGTTACTCCTTTGGCATAGAAAACCGGTTCGGGCTTTCTGCCGTCCCGATGGGACTTGGAATCTTCTTTTGCATTTTTTTGCTATAAACCTTTCGTCCCTGACGGGACTCTCTTTGCCGAATGGTGTAAAAATCTGTCCGAACGCAAATGACGCGAATTTTCGCAAATCAGTTGTGTCGATTCATTCGATTTGCGTGCTGCGGTTGGTGGTTTAGTGCCAGCGGCACGGCAGGTTTATAGCATCCTCCGATAAGGTTGAGTTATCGGAGCCGGGAATATTAAATTAGCCGAACAAATCGGAGTGTGTGCCGGTTCGCACAAATGTAATTTCTTTCGTTTCGTCGTTTTGTAGCCAGAGCAATAACCAATCGGGAAGTACATGACATTCCCAGCAATCGGAATAATGTCCTGATAATTTATGCGGCTTGTATTTGGCTGGTAAAGAACCTTCTTGCTCCAAAATTTCGACAACCGATTCTATCAAAGAAAGATCGTATCTGCGTTTTACGCAACGTTTGAAATCTTTCTTAAAACCGCCTGTATATGCAAGGCTATACATGGATTATTTTTTGAGAGAGGCAAACATTTCCTTGCTGCCTTTGCTGCGTACAACCTTTCCCATCTTTGCTTCGTTGACGGCTTTACGGGTCTGTTTGTTGGGGCCATCAGTAACTTTTTCTACTTTCACCCCTTTTAGCAGACTTAGAGTTTTTTCAAGTGCCGGTAAAATGGAATCGTCCTTTATGTCGAGAATAATCTGTGTCATAATCTGTCGTTTAATTGCTTACAAAGATACAACAGGATAAGGCAACAAACAATACTTTGTATATTCTGTAGAAGAGTGAATCGGTGAACACGCAAATGACGCGAATTCTCGCAAATCAATTGCGTTAATTTGTTCAATTTGCGTTATTCGCGTGCTGTGGTTCTGCGCTGGTGGTCTGGCAGATTTATTTTTCATCTTCTTTCCGGTAACTTTCATCGTCAACCGGCGAAAGATTCGCTTCGCATCACTACATGCTGTAGTCGAAAATCGCTATCTTTGTAGGCTTCCTCGTTTCGTTTTGAAAAAACAATGATTGACCAGATTACCGTAGACAAAATTATAAATGCCGCCCAGATTGTGGAGGTGGTATCCGACTTCGTGACCTTGCGCAAGCGCGGGGTCAACTACGTGGGTTTGTGTCCGTTTCACGACGAAAGAACGCCTTCGTTCAGCGTATCGCCGGCAAAGGGTATTTGCAAATGTTTCAGCTGTGGCAAAGGAGGTAACGCGGTCAACTTTGTGATGGAGCACGAGCAGCTGTCGTATTACGAAGCGCTCAAATACCTGGCTCGCAAGTACCATATCGAGGTGATCGAGAAGGAGCTTACGCCCGAGGAGATTGCCCATAAAAACGACCGGGAGAGCATGTTGGCGCTCAATAAATTTGCGCAGGGCTATTTCTCCAACATTTTGCATCACTCCGCCGAGGGGAAGAACGTGGGTAGATCCTATTTTCAGGAACGCGGTTTCAGGGAAGATATCATTAAGAAATTTCAGCTCGGATACAGTCTCGACCAGCGCGATTCGTTCTCGGTGGAGGCGTTGAGCAAAGGGTATAAAAAAGAGTTTCTGACCAAGACGGGCTTGTCTATCGAGCGCGATGACGGAAAGATCTACGACCGCTTCTGGGGTCGTGTGATGTTTCCCGTGCATACCCTTTCGGGCAATGTGGTCGCTTTTGGCGGTCGGGTTCTTAAAAAGGACGATAAAACGGCCAAGTATGTCAATTCGCCCGAATCAGAGATTTATCACAAAAGTAACGAGCTCTACGGCATCTTCTTTGCCAAACAATCGATTGTAAAGCACGACC
>CAZFTY010000239.1:0-4661 GCA_964521835.1 uncultured Microbacter sp. | reverse complement strand
GTGATATTTTTATCCGAGTTATTGAATACCGGAACGCTAACACTTTTTGTTTCGCCTTTACGCACATCACCCACCGGAATTATTGTCGACTTCAATCTTACCGACCCAAAATCAACCGGGAATAGCTGACTTTGCGACAACGGCTTGGGAGTAACGACTCCATGAATTGTCAGCTGCACCGGATTTTCGTCCGAATTATTGGTAACGGTTATCGTCTTGGTAAAAACACCGGGTCGACCGGCAGCCGAATAAGTGACCGTGATTTTGCCCTGTCCGCCGGGAGCCACGGGCTGTTTTGTCCATTTGGGTGTAGTGCAACCGCACGACGCCGTAACCTGCTGAATCACCAACGGAGCTTTACCCGTATTGGTAAACACGAAATCGGTTGATACTCTACCCACCTCTTCTCTGACAGAGCCGAAATCGTGACTCCGTGCCACAAAAGAGATGACAGGCTTCTCCCTGAGCTGGGAAAAGCCTGTCATCGCAAAGCACAAGAATAGACCGAACAGTATACTCCTGAACATAAATCAATGTTATTTCTGAGCTGTTGCTTTAGGCGTAACAAACCCTTTAATTGTAAGAATAACCGGATTTTCAGCTGAATTGTTTACAACTGTAATCGCCTTTTGGAAACTATTGGGACGACCGGTTGTTGAGTATGTTACAGTGATAGCACCCGTTGCACCCGGAGCGATCGGTGCTTTTGTCCATGAAGGAGTGGTGCAGCCACACGATGCCGTAACCTGTTGAATTACCAACGGAGCCTTACCTGTATTGGTAAACGTAAACTCGTGCGTAATTTTACCGGCTTCTTCCTTTACCGTACCAAAATCAAAACTTTTTTCTGCAAAAGCCAACACAGGTTTTGTCTCATTCTGAGCAAAAACAAGAGCTGTAAAACATAGCATCAATGCTATAAAAGATAGTTTTTTCATGTCTGAAATGCTTAATAATTATCGTTAGTCAAATTAAATTGTCATTATGAAGGGAAAAAAGCACCTGAAAATATACTTTTGTTCGTTATATCTCGCAAAGGTAGGAAAAAAGAGCACTTCTGCATTTATCTCAATCATAAAAAATATTTATTCGGTAATACTATCGGGGTAGATTTATCTACAATCAACCACCTAAAAGCAGAAAGACCCGGGCATTGATACCCGGGTCTTTCGTTTTCATTTAACCGAATTGACCGATCAGATTCCGCAAAGAGAATCGATATATTGATAAATCGGAGTAACGAAACCGATGGCAAGTAAACCGATCAGACACACATACAATGCCGTAGTAAGTTTACCATTTCTATTCAACGGAGCCAAAGGCTGTTCGGCTTCATCGATAAACATATATTTTACTACACGTAAATAGTTGTAAAGCGACAAAACCAGGTTAACTCCGGCAAACCCCATCAACACATACAAACCACTCTTCATACCAGCTGTCAGCAGAAATAATTTTCCGAAGAAACCGGCAATAGGAGGAACTCCGGCCAGCGAGAAGAGGGCTACCGCCATAATCAACGCGTAGAAAGGATTCGATTTATAGAGACCTTTGAATAACTGAAGCGATTCAGACCCGGTGCTATCGGCTACAGCGCCGATTACACCAAATGCGGCGATATTACTCAGGAGATAGATCAAAACGAAATAGACAACAGATGCCGATCCGATGGTTGAAGCTGCCGTAACGCCCACTAAAACGAAACCGACCTGAGCAATAGAAGAGAATGCAAGAAATCGTTTGGCGTTTTGTTGACGTAAGGCAAAGAGGTTACCGATTGTCATACTGAGAATAGAAAGAATGCTTATTCCCAACAACCACGCCTCTTTCAATCCGCCGAAAAGCGTATATAAAACGGTAAGGAAAACGAAAATAACCGAGCCTTTACTGATAACGGAGAGGAAATTGGTCACTCCGATCGGAGAGCCTTCGTAAACATCGGCTGTCCACAAGTGGAACGGCACGATAGACATTTTGAATGCAAAACCGGCAAGAATAAAGGCAAATGCAAACAGGGTAAGAACGTTCGGATGCAGGTTGGCAATGACAGAAGCAAACGACAGATTGCCGACTGCGCCATACAACAACGAAATACCGAACAACATGATACCGGTAGAAAATGCCGACGACAAAATCAATTTGATACCGGCTTCCGACGAGCGTTGTTCTTTCAGATTGAAGTTCGACATGGCTGCAATGGGTATGGTCGACATCTCAAGTCCCAGATACAGCATCAGGATATGTCCGCTTGAAAGCATGACATAGACGCCGAAAATACTACTGAGCATCAGGATATAGAATTCCAAACGGTATTTCGATTGGGCAAGCCAGGCGTACGAGGTTAACGAAATCAGCAAAAGGCCAAGGTTAATAATGTTTTTCTGCAAAACAATCAGACCGTTGGTGCGGAAGAAATCCGAAAAGTAGCTTCCTTCACTTAGCGGCAACCAACCGGCAATGAAGTTAAGCAACAACAGCACGTTCATCGTGTTAAGGAAACACTTTACGTTCGTATCAAAACCACGCAGTGACATTATAAAAATAGCCAGAATGAGCACTGCCAGGATAATCTCGAACCGAAACATCAAAACTATATCCATGTATCTTTTAATTTACTGTATTACAATTTCAGTGATAAAGCAATAGGATTATTTTCCTACCACAGCAATAAAACGTTGTGCAATTGAAGTCGTATCAATGTCGATCAGGTTGGTCAGCAGGAACGGAGCCAAACCGATGAGCAAAATACCGATAATCAATAAAATGGCAGCTGAGCGTTCGCTCCAGCTTGCATCTTTGAACTTCAGGTACTCTTTATTGGTAACTGTTCCCCAGATGGCAAATCCTACGGCACGCAAAATATAGACCGCAGTTACCACAATGGAAGCACAGGCTAAAATAGTTGCCACACGGTAGAACATACCCGTACGTTCCCACGAACCGACAAATACCGTCATTTCGGAAACGAATCCGCTGAACCCGGGAAGTCCGAGAGAACACAAACCCGAAATGATAAATGCCGAACCGATGAATGGCACCTGTTTCAACATACCACCCAACTCATCTACCTGACGGGTATGGGCACGATCATAAATCATACCGATACTGGCAAAGAAAAGGGCTGTCATAATACCGTGCGATACCATCTGCATCACAGCTCCCGTTACCGCCACTTTGGTAAGCATCGCAATACCAAGAATAACAAATCCACAGTGACTAACGGATGAGTATGCGTTCATATATTTGAGGTCTTTTTGCATCATGGTAGCAAAAGCACCGTAGATAATCGCTATCGAAGCGGCAATAATAAATATCCAGGAAAGTTCGGCCGCTGCATCGGGCAACAGGTAGGTTGCGACACGTAAACAACCGTAACCGCCCAGTTTCATTGAAATACCGGCGAGAAACATCGAAGCTGCCGTAGGTGCCGAAGAGTGACCGTCGGGAGCCCAGGTATGGAACGGAAACATGGCGGTAAATACCCCGAAACCGGTAAACAGCAAAACATACAAAATACGTTGTGTTGCAATAGGAATATGCATTTTAGCGATTTCCTGAAAATCCCAGGTTTGAGCTCCGGTAAAGTAGAACAGGCCTAAGATACCGATAAAAACCAACGCCGATCCGAACATCAGCATCAGAGCCAGTTTCATAGCGCTATACTCCTTACGCCCGCTTCCCCATACACCGATCAACAGATATTTCGGAATAACGGCAAGTTCGAGGAAGAAAAACATGACAAACAAATTGGTCGATGTAAAGAACCCGTAGGCGCTCAAACTAAGCAAAACGATCAGGAAAAAGAACTCTTTTACCTGCTTGGTAATGCGCCACGACACCAGAATGCCGGCAACTACCACCATGGCAGTCATCAGAATCATTACCAACGAAATGCCGTCAACCGCAGTGCTGAAATAGATTTGTAACGGAGCGAACCACTCATAACTGCTCTCAAGCAACATATTGCCTGTTGCGCCAGCCTGACGAAGGCTTACATAATAAGCTGTAATACCAATCGCCAGAGCAAATTGGATTATACTTCCCGAAAGGGCAATCCATCTCACAGCCTGATCCTTCTTTACAATAAGAATTCCCAGTGCTGTAATGACGGGTAAAACGAGTAATAATGATAAAATATCCATTGGGCGTTACATGAATTTTATGATTAACAAAGCTGCGAGCAACAACACACCACCAAGGAAAAACATGGTGTACGATTGCAATCTACCCGATTGCATCGGCTTAATAGCATTGGAAGTTGCAACGGCAGTTTCGGCCGAGCCATTGATAAACAGACCATTCACCACCGTACGATCAAACCAGGCAGCAGGGCGTCCTACCAAATTGAATAACACTTTCTTTGTAATAAACAGGTATATTTCGTCGATGTAGAATTTATGATAAGCAGCCTGATAAAAAGCGCTGACAGCCGATGCAATTTTATCGGGTATCTCATTCTTCTTGCCATACAGCAAATAAGCGATACCGATACCGATAAGTCCGGCAGCAACAGGAGCAATGGAGAATGTCAGGTGGAACGGGAGTTCAAGTGCTTTACCATCGGCACTAACAAACGAACCGAATGGAATCAAACCTGCAAAGGCAGCACCCACACCCAGAATAATCAAAGGAATATTCATTGCCCAGGTATGTGTTTCGTG
>CAZFTY010000238.1:0-4662 GCA_964521835.1 uncultured Microbacter sp. | reverse complement strand
GAAGAGTTGTTGCCTAAAGTAGAACGTTTGTATAATGCGCAAAAAGCATTGACAACTAAACTGTTGGCTGATGCCCGTAGCCTGATGAAATCGGACGATGACAAAAAACGCAAAGAGGGTTCGCTCTTATTGTTCCGTGTGCAGAAAGGTTTACCAAAAAATAAGGCGTTAATCAAGTTCTTAAGCGAACAGGGCGTGAAAGCCGACATGCTCAAAACAGAAGCATTCTACATGCAGGATAACAACCGCGAAATGCATGTGGTTACCGATCCGCTCTATTTTGTGATCGACGAAAAGAACAACAGTGTGGAACTTACCGATAAAGGTCTCGACCTGATTACCGGTGATTCCGACGATCCAAAATTCTTTGTATTGCCCAACATCGCGGAGCAACTCTCGGATCTCGAACACCAAAATCTAAATCCGGAGGAAAGACAATCGCTCAAAGACGATATTATCCAAAACTATTCGGTAAAGCAGGAACGTGTTCACACCATTCATCAGTTGTTGAAAGCCTACACATTGTTTGAAAAAGACGATGAATATGTGGTTATCAACGGTCAGGTGAAAATTGTAGACGAACAAACGGGTCGTATCATGGAGGGGCGTCGTTATTCCGACGGTTTACACCAGGCGCTGGAGGCTAAGGAGCGTGTCACGATTGAAGCTGCGACCCAAACTTTTGCAACGATTACCCTGCAGAACTACTTCCGTATGTACCACAAGCTTGCCGGTATGACCGGTACGGCCGAAACGGAAGCTGGTGAATTGTGGGACATCTACAAATTGGACGTGATGGTTATCCCAACCAACCGTCCGATTGTTCGTAACGATATGAACGATCGTGTTTACAAGACGAAACGCGAAAAATATAATGCGGTCATTGACGAAATTGTAAGTTTGGTTAGTGCCGGTCGTCCAGTACTGGTTGGTACCACATCGGTAGAAATTTCCGAATTGTTGAGCCGTATGCTTACCTTGCGGAAAATTCCTCACAATGTACTGAATGCTAAACTGCACCAGCGTGAAGCCGAAATTGTGGCACAGGCAGGTCAGAGCGGAACTGTAACCATTGCCACCAACATGGCAGGTCGTGGTACCGACATCAAGCTGTCTCAAGCGGTGAAAGATGCCGGTGGTTTGGCAATCGTAGGTACCGAACGTCATGAAAGCCGCCGTGTCGACCGCCAGTTGCGTGGTCGTGCCGGACGTCAGGGAGACCCGGGGTCGTCTGTATTCTATGTTTCACTCGAAGACGAACTGATGCGTTTGTTCGGTTCCGAACGGATTTCCGGAGTGATGGACCGTTTGGGTTTTGAAGACGGAGAGATGATCGAACATTCGATGATTTCAAAATCGATTGAACGTGCGCAGAAAAAGGTGGAAGAAAACAACTTTGGAATCCGTAAACGATTGCTCGAATACGACGATGTGATGAATTCGCAGCGTACCGTTATTTACACCCGTCGTCACCATGCTTTGATGGGTGAGCGCATCGGAATGGACATTGTCAATATGCTTTACGATACGGCTCAGTCTGTTGTCGAAACGTTCTATCCGGGTCTCGATTATGAAGGATTGTCGATCGAAGTGATGAGCGTATTTGCCATTGAACTGCCGTTTGACGAGACTGCATTCCGCTCCATGAAACTTGTGGATGTGGTAGATGCCATATTTGATGACGCATTGGCATCGGCCAAGCGTAAGATGGATAAACTTGCAACGGTGGCTTATCCGGTTATCAAACAGGTATACGAAAATCATGGCGATACCTACGAAAATATATTGATTCCTCTGACGGATGGTAAGCGAATGTACAACATTCCCATCAACCTGAAAAGAGCATACGAAAGCGAAGGTAAAGAGGTGATTAAGGCGTTTGAAAAAGCGATTCTTCTGTTGGTTATCGATGACGAATGGAAGGAGCATCTACGTGAAATGGATGATCTTCGCGATTCGGTTCAGAATGCCAGCTACGAGCAGAAAGATCCGTTGTTGATCTATAAACTGGAATCGTTTACCATGTTTAAGAAGATGGTAGAGACGATGAACCGTCGTGCTGCCGGTATTTTGATGCGTGGTCAGATACCGGTTCGTGAACCGGAACAGGTACACAAGGCAGATGAAGAACGTCGGTCGGATTACAGTCGTTACCGTACATCCAAACCCGAAACTAGTCATCCGGGTGAACCACAGCCCTCTCAGCAGGATACGAGAGACGAACAGGTGAAACATCAACCGATTCGTGTGGAGAAAAAAGTGGGACGTAATGATCCTTGCCCCTGTGGTAGCGGGAAAAAATATAAAAACTGCCACGGACGCGAAGAATAATTTTTTCAATGAGCCAATTGTTCATCGTAAATGGTTAAATTGTAAATAAGTAGATGTCCGGAAAAGTTTTTGTTACAGGCTGTTACGACATGCTTCATAGTGGGCATGTGGCTTTTTTCAGGGAAGCGGCCGAATATGGAGATCTTTACGTTGGTTTAGGTTCAGATAGAACGATTCGGGAACTGAAGGGTAGGGAGACTGTCAACAGCGATCAGGAGCGCTTATACATGGTGAAATCTATTCGCTATGTAAAAGATGCTTGGATTAATTCAGGTAGCGGAATTATGGATTTCGAAAATGATATTCGTAAAAATATTCCCGATTTTTTCGTAGTCAACGAAGACGGTCACAGTCCGACAAAAGAGACATTGTGTAAAGAGCTTGGTATTGAATATGTTGTATTGAAGCGGATACCGGACGAAGGTCTGCCTTCCAGAAGTACAACGTCTATACGTACCGGGGTACAAAGTCATCTTCCATACCGTATCGATCTGGCCGGAACATGGATAGATCAGCCGTATGTATCGAAGTATAATCCGGGATGGGCAATCACTCTTTCGCTGGAGCCAACCATCGAATTTAACGAACGATGTGGCATGAGCACTTCGACACGCAACGCGTTGCGGAAAATATGGCCCTACGAGCTTCCGCTCATGCATCCCGAAAAGCTGGCTCAGCTGGCCTTTCGTTATGAAAACGAACCGGGGCGTTCCGAAATTTCCGGGGCACAGGACTCGATCGGAATCTGTATGCCGGGTTTGGTACGTCATTATTACGATAATGGTTACTGGCCTCAAAAGCTGGAATCTTGTCTGGATGACTCCATTCTTGACTGGCTCGAACAACATATTTCATTGCGTTTGCTGTGGCCGCGTCCGGCGGGTTTGAATTTGCTGAAAGAGACATACATCAATACCGAAAATGTGAAAGCGCTCACAGCGGCAGCAGAAGGTTGTTGGGATGCCATTCTGCAAAAAGATCTGGAAAAATTTGCCTTTTTCGTCAATCTATCTTTCGAGGCTCAGGTTCGGATGTTTCCGGCAATGCTCCCGGATGATGTGAAAGAGGTGATGGAACAATATAAAGATCGTTCGCTTGCCTGCAAACTGGCAGGTGCAGGTGGCGGTGGCTACATGGTTTTAGTCACCGATCAGCCGTTGGATGATACCATTAAAATAAGTATTCGCCGTCAAAGCTTTAACATGTAGCTTTACGGTTTTATAGACTTGTCCGTTATTTATGACCAAAAAGAAAACACCGGCCTCTTCTCCTCCACAGCCTTACCACCCGACGTTGAAAAGAAAACATCGGGTAGCTTTTTTGCTCAATGACGAAGAGTACAAAGCGGTGAGTCGGTTTGTCGATAAATATCAAATAAGCAATACTTCCAAATTTATGCGGGAGGCCGTTATCCGAACCATTCTGAAGCGGTTGGACGAAGACCATCCTACGCTGTTTGATTAAAAGCAATAAAAAATGGCTTCCTGAAAAAATTCGGGAAGCCATTTTGGTTTGTATTAAGTTTGTTAATCCTCTTTTTTTTGTTCTCCTTCAACGGGAGGAGCATCCGGCGGGGTAGAGGTAGGTTCTGTCGTTTTGGATGCGCTTTCTTCAGCAACCGGCTTTTCCTCCTTCTTTGCTGTTTTTTGTTTCACCATTTCAATAACCTCTTCTACCTTCTCTTTGGCAGTGCCTGCCGCTTCTTTTGCTGAATCGACCGCTTTATCGACCTCCGGGTGTTTGGCTTTGAATTCTTCCACTTTGACCTTGGCTGTTTCCACATACTCCTTCGCGGTCTCCATAGCTTTCACAACCTTGGGATTATCCGGTATTTCGGCAATTTTTTCCTTCGCCGTTGCTACAAATTCCTTTGCCGAATCAACAGCCTTGTCAACTTCCGGATGTTTGGTTTTGAATTCATCTACCTTCCCTTTTGCAGATTCAATGTACTCTTTCGCGGTATCAACGGTTTTTACTACCGTCGGGTGTTCCGGAATGTCGGCAATTTTTTCTTTTGCCGTTTCAATATACTCTTTCGCGGTTTCCACGGCCTTTACCACCTTTGGATTTTCCTGTACTTCGTTCAGTTTCTCTTTGGCTGTTTCCACCACCTCTTTGGCGGCATTAACCGCTTTGATTACAGTGGGATCTTCGGGCAAATGAGAAATCTTTTCCTTTGCCGTATCAATGGCCTCTTTAGCCGAATCAACAGCCTTAATAACACTGGGATTCGTCTTTATCTCTTCAATTTTTTCTTCCGCCCATTCTTTAGCTTCATTCACCTTCTCTTTTACTTCAGGTGCTTTTTCTTTTGCTTTCTCCCATGTGGTT
>CAZFTY010000237.1:0-4667 GCA_964521835.1 uncultured Microbacter sp. | reverse complement strand
AAATCATACTTACCTCCTGTTCGCGGCTTCCGAAATTCATACCGCTTGCATTCATCAACTGCAGGTAGTCGATCAGCATAATCTTCACATTGTGTTCCTTTACCAACCGGCGTGCCTTGGTCCGGAGTTCGAATACTGACAAACTGGGGGTATCGTCAAGGTAGATAGGAGCGTCGATAAGCTTTTTGAGCCGGTAGTCGAGCTGTTCCCATTCGTAGGGTGCCAGCTGTCCGTTCTTGATTTTTTCACCTTCAATTTCGCAGACGTTCATCAGTAAACGGTTTACCAGCTGAACGTTCGACATTTCGAGCGAAAACATGGCTACCGGTGTGTTGTAGTCGACGGCCATGTTCTTGGCCATCGAAAGTACAAACGCCGTTTTACCCATAGCCGGACGGGCGGCGATGATAATAAGGTCGGAACGCTGCCATCCCGATGTTACTTTGTCCAATGAGTGGAATCCTGTCTGAACACCACTCAAACCTTCGGGACGATTGGCGGCTGCCTGAATACGTTTGATCGCTTCGTCGATTACCGGATTGATCTGAACAACATCTTTTTTGACATTGTGTTGCGATACCTCAAACAACATTCCTTCTGCTTCCTGCATCAGGTCGTCCACATCCGACCGCTCGTCGAAGGCTTTTGTCTGAATCTCGCTCGACACCCGTATCAGTTCACGGGCAAGGTATTTCTGGGCAATAATGCGGGCGTGAAATTCCACGTGAGCCGCCGAAGCTACCTTGGCCGTCAGCATGGTAATGTAGTATGCACCGCCCACTTCATCCAATTGCCCGTTCTTGCGTAGCTGTTCGGTAACGGTGTGCATGTCGATCGGCTCCTGTTTGATTGCCAGATCGACTACCGCTTTGAATATTTTGGAATGGACATCCTTGTAGAAGCATTCGGGACGCAAAATATCGCTGATAATAGAGTAGGCATCCTTTTCGAGCATGATAGCACCCAACACATCTTCTTCCAGTTCTACGGCTTGTGGCGGAAGTTTTCCGTATTCATTCGCCGTTGGCACGAAATTGTTGGAAGGAGCTTTGCGTCTTGTATTCTTTGTGTTAGTTTCCATCAGTGATTTTTAAATTCGATGTTCAAAATTAAGCAAAATCTCACTGCCGATAAGATGATTTGTCAGGAATAGTTATGAACATGCTGTTGATAACTTTTGTCCGGTCGAACTTTTATTTTGCAGGTGTTGATCTGTTTCCTACTTTTGTATTAAAATACAGTAGTTAATCATGATTACATTTCCCAATGCCAAAATAAACCTCGGATTGAACATCGTAGAGAAGCGTGCGGATGGATACCATAATCTCGAAACCATATTTTATCCGGTAGGATGGAACGATGCGCTCGAGGTGGTGCCGGCCGATACCGTTTCACTCTCCATTTCGGGCATTCCCATTGCTGGAGAGGCGGAGAAGAATCTGGTTATGAAAGCCTATCGTTTATTACGGGAAGATTATCAACTGGATGATCTGGCAATCTTTCTCCGGAAAAACATTCCGTTCGGTGCGGGGTTGGGTGGAGGTTCGGCCGATGGCGCTTTTATGCTTTCGTTGTTGAACCGGTATTTCAATCTTCAGCTGACCGAGGAGGCGCTGGCTGCTTATGCTGTTCGCCTGGGTGCCGATTGTCCCTTCTTTATCTATAACCGACCGGTGTTTGCTACCGGCATCGGCGATTTGATAGAGCCGATAGAGGTGAGCTTGGGCGATAATCGTATTGTTATTATTAAGCCCGATGTGGCGGTGCCTACCGCAGAAGCTTATTCCCGGGTTGTTCCCCGCCGGCCTGCCATTTCGTTGAAAACATTGATTGCCGCGCCTGTTGAAGAGTGGAGAGAGAGGGTGACGAATGATTTTGAAGCATCCGTGTTTGCCTGCCACCCCGAATTGGCAGAACTGAAGTCGTTGCTTTACAAAAAGGGAGCTTTGTATGCTTCGATGTCGGGTTCGGGTTCGGCGCTTTACGGTATTTTTCCTCCGGATTGTAGCCCCCGTTTCGACCTTCCCAATTGTTTGATTTGGAACAATACATAAGAATAAGTGGAACGGTTGTTTTTTTATCGTTTTGTTAATAAAATTACCTTTTCAATTTGGCAGTGCATATAAAAAAGTGTAACTTAGTGCGCTTTTTCAAGCAAGAAAATAAATTCAAAATTTACGCTGTAAATGATTGATAACGACAGAATAATAAAGATTAATATTGAAGAGGAAATGAAATCGTCCTACATCGATTATTCGATGTCTGTGATTGTTTCAAGGGCCTTACCCGATGTTAGAGATGGCTTTAAACCGGTTCATCGCCGTATTTTATATGCCATGAATGAGTTGGGAGTGAATGCGAATAAGCCATATAAAAAATCGGCAAGAATTGTCGGGGAAGTACTTGGTAAGTACCACCCCCATGGCGACTCTTCCGTTTATTTTGCAATGGTACGCCTTGCTCAGTCATGGTCCATGCGCTATCAAATGGTTGATGGTCAGGGTAACTTCGGATCTGTGGATGGCGACTCACCCGCAGCTATGCGTTACACCGAGTGTCGCTTGCAAAAGATAGCCGAAGAAATGTTGGTCGATATCGACAAGAATACCGTTAACTTCCAACCCAATTTTGACGAATCGCTTCAGGAACCGACCGTGTTGCCTACCCGTATACCTAATTTATTGGTAAACGGAGCATCCGGTATTGCGGTGGGTATGGCTACCAATATGCCGCCTCACAATTTATCGGAAATTATTGACGCCACGGTTGCCTATATTCAGAATAGTGAAATCACGACAGACGAACTGATCAAATATGTAAAAGCTCCCGACTTTCCTACAGGCGGCATTATCTACGGATATGCCGGTGTACGCGAAGCGTTTGAAACGGGTCGTGGCCGTATTGTGATCCGCTCCAAGGTTGAGATAGAAACAGAACCGAACGGACGTGAGAAAATCGTAGTTACTGAAATTCCATACATGGTCAACAAGGCAGAGCTGATTAAGGCAATTGCCGACATGGTGGAAGATAAGAAAATAGAGGGTATCTCCAATATTAATGATGAAAGCGACCGTGAAGGGATGCGTATCGTTGTCGATATAAAACGTGATGCCAATTCCAATGTCGTTCTCAATAAGCTGTTCAAATATTCGGCGCTGCAATCCTCTTTCAGTGTGAATAATATCGCATTGGTGCATGGTCGGCCCCGTATGCTTACTTTGAGAGAGCTTATCCGTCACTTTGTCGATCACCGTCACGAAGTGGTGGTACGCCGTACGAAGTTTGAACTTGCCGAGGCCGAAAAACGGGCTCATATCCTCGAAGGGTTGATTATTGCCAGCGATCATATCGACGAGGTAATCGCGATTATTCGAGGTTCGAAAACTCCCGATGAAGCCCGCGTCAGTTTGATGGAGCGCTTCTCGCTCTCCGATATTCAGGCTCGTGCTATTGTCGAAATGCGTCTGCGTCAGCTTACCGGTCTCGAGCAGGATAAGCTTCATGCCGAATACAAAGATATTCTGGCTTTGATTGCCAATCTGAAAGATATTCTTGATAATAAGGAGCACCGTATGCGTATTATTACCGAGGAGTTGCTTGAAATCAAAAACAAATATGGAGATGAACGTCGTACCCAGATTGTGTACGCTTCGGAAGAGTTCAATCCTGAAGATTTTTATGCCGATGAAGAGATGATTATCACCATTTCGCATCTGGGCTATATCAAACGTACGCCGCTGAGTGAATTCAGAGCTCAAAATCGTGGTGGTGTGGGCTCGAAAGGTAGCGATTCGCGCGATGAAGATTTTATCGAATACATCTATCCGGCATCCATGCATAATTACATGCTCTTCTTCACGCAGAAAGGGCGTTGTTATTGGCTGAAAGTATACGAAATACCCGAAGGCGCTAAAAATACCAAGGGTCGTGCCATCCAAAATCTGTTGAATATCGATTCCGATGATAAGGTGAATGCCTTTATTCGTATCAAGCAGTTGGATGATCCCGAATTTAATAAATCGCATTTCCTTTTGTTCTGTACCAAACAGGGTGTCATTAAGAAGACCAGTCTGGAAGCCTATTCCCGTCCACGCACAAACGGCGTGAACGCGATTACCATCCGGGAAGATGATGCCGTTATTCAGGTACGTATGACCGATGGAAACAACGAAGTGGTGATGGCCAACAGAAACGGACGCGCTATCCGGTTTAACGAGTCGAAGGTTCGTGAAATGGGTCGTACGGCTACTGGAGTACGGGGCATGATGCTCGATGACGACGGAGATGAGGTCGTGGGCATGATTTCTGTTCCGAATCCTACGAACGAGACTATTTTGGTTGTTTCCGAACAGGGTTACGGTAAACGTACGTTGCTTGACGAAACGGATGAAAACGGAAATGTTGAGGCCGTATACCGTGTAACCAATCGTGGCGGTAAGGGTGTTAAAACAATGAATATTTCGGATAAAACCGGAAAATTAGTGTCGATCAAGAGTGTTACGGATGATAATGACCTGATGATTATTAATAAATCGGGAATTACAATTCGCGTTAAAATGGCCGATATTCGTGTGATGGGTCGTGCAACTCAGGGAGTGCGTCTTATCAATCTCGAAAAGAGAAACGATGAAATCGCTTCGGTTGGTAAGGTTCAGTCGGAAGTGGAG
>CAZFTY010000236.1:0-4714 GCA_964521835.1 uncultured Microbacter sp. | reverse complement strand
AAAATACATGAAAATTACTGCAAACGAAATGTATTTGCCAAACTTTTGCATTCTTCTATCGGCGTTGTTTTTTTAAGATTACGAAGTAGTTGTAATTTATACTAAGCATAATTCTTGTTTGTGCTCTATTTTGTTTACAAACAAGAACAATATGACAAATGTACTGTTTTTTTTATTTATTGTTGCCGTTTTTGTTTTATTTCTGGTTTTTTTGATAAATACAACATTCGCTCAACCTATAGTGTGCACAGGAACAATGATTTCCATCCCTTTTCGCAGGGCTTTTTCATTTTGCGGCAACAGGTGATGATGACGTTCGGGCAGTGATTTTTTGAGTCCCGACAAAACATCTTCAACTTTCACAATCGGGCGCACTTTGAGAAAACCTCCCAATATAAACATATTGAATGTTTTCGACATGTTTAATGCAATGGATTGCTCAAGCGCGTCTATTCTGTAAACATTAATATCCGTCCGTGTCGGTTGACGTACGAAACCATGACCATCATAAATCAGTGTTCCGCCGGGTTTAATGTGGCTTTCAAACTTATCGAGCGACGGTTGATTGAGGATGATAGCGGTATCGTACTCGTACAAAATCGGGGAACTGATCCGTTCGTCGCTCAGAATTACGGTTACGTTAGCCGTTCCACCACGTTGTTCAGGACCATACGAAGGCATCCACGATACTTCTTTACCCTGCATAAGACCGGAGTACGCCAGAATTTTACCCATCGATAAGACTCCCTGACCTCCAAATCCTGCTATTATTATTTCTTCTTTCATTTTGTATGCTACAGTTTAGTAATCAAAACTACAAATAAGTGGAAACAGGAGATCCCCCGCCACCACTTATTTTAGTATCGGATATTTTTATCTGTCTTTAATATCTCCCAATGGATATTTTACAAACATATTTTCTACCATCCATTTATTTGCCTCATGGGGTGTCATTTTCCACCCCGAATTGCACGTAGATACGATTTCGACAATGGAAGTTCCTTTGCTATTCATCGAATTTTCGAGTGCTTTGCGAATGGATTTTTTTGCTCTGACAGTAGCTGCTGCCGTATGCACTGCCTGTCGGGTAACATAACATGTTCCGTCAAGCAGAGACAACATTTCACTGATTTTTAAAGGATAGCCCTCCATAGACACATCGCGTCCGTTAGGACAAGTTGCCGTTTTCATGCCTTCGAGCGTGGTAGGAACCATCTGACCTCCCGTCATTCCATAGATTCCATTATTTATGAAAAATATGGCAATGTTTTCTCCGCGGTTACAGGCATGAATTGTTTCGGCCGTACCGATGGCAGCAAGGTCGCCATCGCCCTGATAGGTGAATACGCAATTATCCGGGTTCAGACGTTTAATGGCGGTAGCCAAAGCAGGAGCACGCCCGTGAGCAGCTTCCTGCCAGTCGATATCAATGTAGTTGTATGCAAACACAGCACAACCTACCGGCGCAACACCAACCGTTTTTTCGGCAACGTTCATCTCTTCAATCACTTCGGCGATGAGTTTATGAACTACACCGTGACTACAACCCGGGCAATAGTGCATCGGGGTATCGGTCAAAAGCGTAGTTTTGCCGTATATTTTATTTTCGGGTTTGATTATTTCTTCTAATGTCATTGTTGTAAAATTTAATGCGTGAAAAAAGTTTTCCGACAAATCGATCTTATTTAATCAATTTTGCCTTCAACGCTTTTACTACTTCATCGGGTGTGGGAGTCATTCCCCCCTGACGACCATAAAACTCTACAGGAGTAACTCCGTTCACAGCGAGTCGAACATCCTCTACCATTTGACCAGCATTCAACTCTACAGAGAGAATACCTTTCACCTGTTTTGCAAATCGGGCAATAGCTTCGGTAGGAAACGGATAGAGAGTGATCGGACGTAATAATCCGACTTTAATGCCTTCGGCACGCAACAATTCGATTGTCTTCTGGCAAATACGTGCACACGAACCGAAAGCGGTAATGAGGTATTCGGCATCCTCACAGAAATATTCTTCAAAACGGACTTCGTCCTTTTCAACCTGACGATATTTATCCTGCAAGCGGTTGTTGATCTTCTCCATCTCTTCCGAACGTAGTTCCAAAGAGGTAATGATGTTTTGTTTTGCACGACCATGCTTACCGGTTGTAGCCCACGGATATTTTTCGCGAACCTGTTCGTCGGTAAGACGCGGCTGATAAGGAGGCAGTTGTACCTTCTCCATCATCTGCCCGATAATACCGTCGGAAAGCACCATAACCGGATTACGATATTTGAATGCCAGCTCAAATGCCAGCACGGTGTGATCGGCCATTTCCTGAACGGAAGCAGGAGCAAGCGTGATAAGTTTATAATCGCCGTGACCACCACCTTTGACAGTTTGGAAATAGTCGGCCTGGCTCGGCTGTATGGTTCCCAGACCGGGCCCCCCACGGGTAACATTAATAACCACACACGGCAGTTCGGCACCGGCAATGTAGGACAAACCCTCCTGCATCAGGCTGATGCCCGGACTGGAGGATGATGTCATCACTTTTTTACCGCAACCTGCCCCTCCGTAAACCATGTTGATGGAGGCGGTTTCGCTTTCTGCCTGTAAAACTACCATTCCTGTCGTTTCCCAAGGTTCGAGCGCCATCAATGTTTCCAATATTTCCGACTGGGGCGTTATTGGGTAACCGAAATAACCGTCACATCCGCAGCGTATAGCAGCCTCAGCAACAGCTTCGTTACCTTTCATTAATTTTATTTCTTCCATTTTCAATCGTTTTTTACTCTGTAAACCGTTATACAGGCATCAGGACACACATAAGCACATGACGCACATCCCGTGCAAGCTTCGACTGCCTCCATGTAGGCATAATGATACCCCTTGGAGTTGGCCTCAATGTTCATACTCAACACTTTCGACGGACATGCTTCTTTGCAAAGCTGGCATCCTTTGCACCGTTCGGTGTCGATTACAACGGCTCCTCTGTTTTTAGCCATATTATAGATGTTGGAATTAAGTTGATTTGTAAGAGCAAATGCAGATGTTTGTTTTGCCGAATGTTCCTGTTGCGAGATAATAATTCGCAAAATAAAACAACAATACACACATCGTTTCTGCTAACACATGAAAAAATTAGTTTCGGGACGCAAATATACCATTTGTTTTGCACTAACCGTATTAAGCAAGGGTTAAAAAGGTTGAATTCGGGAGCTCTATCAGTCAATTTGCGACATCCGAATTGGCTGCGTTATAAGGCTTCTGCATCCGAAAACGGCATCTTGGTTCCGGGTTGCACAACATCCCGGCTATAACTGACTATACAGCCATTCCGGATGGCAGTTTTCCTCGCTTCTTCTACATTTTTCCACACTATTACACAAATACGACAAGCTATTTTAAATTGATTTTCAGCATTTTATTACCAATGGTACGATTATTGATTATCCAACAACAGAAAGCCATTGAACAGTGCTATCCGGTGGCTGTCAATTTTAATTTAATCATCTGTAGCTATGAAAAAGAATAAGATTCTGTTTGCAATCTGTTTTGCCTGTGTCGCCTGTTTTTCGACGCTCCACGCACAGGTTCGGGTCAATGTTAATCTCGATCTTCAACCCAAATGGGGTCCGGCATCGTACGATTATGCCGAGTACTATTTTCTTCCCGAATTGGGAGTCTATTATTCGGTTCCCGATCGCGTGTTTATCTATCCTCGCGGAAACGGATGGGAGTTTGGCCGAAAACTTCCAAGACTCTACCGGCACATTGATCTTTATTCGACTTACAAAGTGGTGGTAAACGAGCCTAAACCTTATATGCGCCACGCATATTACGTAGAGCACTACCGCGACTACAGAAATATGCATCAGGAGAGCTGGCGTGATTTCAGAGGCGATAACGGAAAGCACCGTGGATGGGAGAAGAGAGATCGCGATCGCCGACATGACAATGACTTTGATCGTGGTCGTGACCATGGCAACTATCCGCAATATAGCGGGTATGCTCACGGAAGAGAATAAAAAAACAACCAATGATGACCAATTAAAACAGTAAAAAAATGAAGAAATATTTCTTACTTACAGCATTCGCATTTATTTCAGTAATCTCTTTTAGCCAGAATTCACTGGCAATGGGCGGCACACAATTGAATTTCGGTGTCGGTTTTTCCGATTGGGGCGTTCCTGTCTATTTCGGATTCGACCATGCCATAAGCCGGGATGTGACGTTGGGCGGAGAGCTCTCCTACCGTTCTTACCGGGAAGATTGGGACAACTATTATTACGATCATTCGATAGTCGGAGTCTCGGGAAATGCCAACTACCATTTCAATAATCTTTTTACTATTCCCCGTAACTGGGACCTCTATGCCGGGCTCAATCTCGGGTTCTTCGTTTGGAGTTCGCCCGACACATACCATGGTTCGCATACGTCAGGACTGGGTCTTGGAGCGCAGATCGGAGGACGCTATTTTATTTCCAGAACAGTTGCTCTCAACCTTGAATTCGGCGGAGGGAATGCTTTTACCGATGGAAAATTCGGGTTGACGGTGAAGTTGTAATTTGTTTTTGTAAACGAAAAGCCCTTTGAACGAATAACTGTTCAAGGGGCTTTTTTATGGTTTGATGAGCGATTAAATCACCTCCAAAACTTTGGCTACAGCGTGATCGAGACCTTCAGGTTTTTTATCTCCTGACGTTGTCCGGAAAGGTTGTCCGCCAC
>CAZFTY010000235.1:0-4716 GCA_964521835.1 uncultured Microbacter sp. | reverse complement strand
CCGTCGAAAAACGGGTGGAAATAATAAAGATGGCGTTTAAGAATGAGCCCCGAGTGAAGGTGCAGGAATACAACACGTTGACCATCGATTTTGCCAAGGAGGCAGAAGCTCAGTTTATTTTGCGGGGATTGCGCTCGGTAAGCGACTTTGAATACGAACGTACCATCGCTGATGCCAACAAACATCTGGAAGGCATCGAGACTGTGATTCTCAACACCGCTCCGGCCTATTCGTTTATCTCATCAACAGTGGTACGCGATTTGCTGGCTTACGGGAAAGACATTTCGGCCTTTTTACCTCCCGACACCAGCTTATAAGTTACAGAAAGAGTTATTTTGTGGTTTCGTCTTTCACTTCGTCCACACTCTTTTTCACCTCTTCTTCAACGTCTTTCATGCCGCTTTTGAAGCTTTTGACACCCTTGCCCAAACCGTGCATCAACTCCGGAATTTTCTTTCCGCCAAACAACAACAACACAATCAACGCAATAATGAGCAAATGCTCGTAGCTAAGAAACAATAAGGTAGTCATATAAAAATTTACGATTAAAACATTTACCATTTACAATTGAGTCTGTTTTCTCCATTGCCTGACAGTAGTTTAAAACCGTCACACAACTCTACAAAGTTAATACATTTATCGGATTTGAATAGTCGCAGGCTGTAAATATTTTACCATCCAAACAGACCGATACCTGTTAATGAATATTCTGCGCATCGAATGGCGTGGCCTGATAAACAAAATAGTTGAGCCAATTTGAAAAAAGCAGGTTGGCATGACCTCTCCAACGCACCAACGGCGCTTTCGACGGATCGTTATCCCGGTAATAATTTTGCGGAACTTCAATGGATGCACCCTTGGCAAGATCCCGTTTATACTCCTGACCGAGGGTATTAGGAGCATATTCCGAATGTCCGGTAACAAAAAACTCGCGACCATTACGCGCCATCACCATGTAAACCCCTGCGTCCTGCGATTCGGACAGAATAGTCAGTTCCGGACACTTTTCAATATCTTCGCGCCGAATCTCGGTGTGGCGACTGTGCGGAGCATAAAAAACCTCGTCAAATCCTCTGAGGATCGGATTTAACGGATCGTTCAGCGTATGTTCGAATACGCCGAATTTTTTCTTATCTAACTGATATTTGGGGATATCATAAAAATGGTACAAACCGGCCTGAGCCGCCCAGCAAATATATAAGGTAGACGTTACATGCGTACGGGCCCAGTCGAAAATTTTAGTCACTTCGGGCCAATAACTCACATCTTCATACTCAAATTGTTCTACGGGAGCTCCCGTAATAATCATTCCATCATACTTCTGATCCTTTATTTTATCGAAATTCTTGTAAAAGGCAATCATGTGCTCGATGGGAGTGTGCTTCGAAGTATGCCCTTTGATCTTAATGAAATCGATCTCGATTTGCAGCGGCGAGTTCGACAGCAGACGAATCAAATCGGTCTCTGTCGTTATTTTGAGCGGCATCAGATTCAAAATCGCGATCTTCAAAGGACGAATATCCTGCATGGAGGCCTGAAGTGAATCCATCACGAAGATATTCTCACGCTTCAACTGTTCGATGGCAGGCAATTTATCAGGAATATTTACAGGCATATTTTTATTTACAATTTTGTCATTTACAATTTACGATTGGCGGCGATTCTCTCACCATTTACAATTGAATTTGTCGGGCATTGATTTGCTCTGCCATAAAAACAGAGGCCGATGCCGCAAATTTTTCTTCCGCCTCGGTGGTGAGAAAGCGGCACTCTCCGCCTTGCGAACATTTTTGTTCCATTTCAGGATGACGGTTCATATAACCGGCCAGACTATCGGCCACAATGTCACCCTGCACGACCAATGCAACATGTTTCGGCAGATATTTTTGTATTTTATTTATCAATAAAGGATAATGCGTACAACCCAAAATGAGGGTATCGATATCCGGATCGACCGAAAAGAGATGATCCAGATTCTTCTTGACAAAATAATCGGCACCCTCCGAATCGTACTCTCCATTCTCCACCAGCGGCACCCACATCGGACACGCCTCGCCGGTCACCACAATATCGGGAAACAGTTTGGCAATCTCGAGCGGATAAGAGCGCGATTGAATGGTTCCGGTCGTGCCTACCAGACCCACATGGCCTGTTTCGGTGAGGTTACCGATCGCTTCAACCGTCGGACGAATCACGCCAAGCACCCGCCTGTTCGGATCAAGAGCCGGGAGATCGCGTTGCTGAATAGTCCGCAAAGCCTTTGCCGAAGCTGTGTTACAGGCCAGAATAACTAAGTGGCAATTCAGTTCAAACAATTTTTTCACACACTCCAACGTGTAATGATATACCACCTCAAACGAGCGTGAACCGTAAGGAGTACGGGCATTATCGCCAAGATATAGATAATCGTATTGAGGCAGGTGCTGACGGATGGCATTCAAAATAGTCAACCCGCCATAACCCGAATCGAAAACCCCGATCGGCCCCATTTCTTTATGTGATAAATCTTTTTGAGACATTTTTCAGTGTCAACATTCCAAGTTTCAAGATTTCAAAATTCCAACAGGGAGTCGAAAGCCGGATTATTTTCGCTGCTCCAGCTCCTCTTTGCTTTTCACCCTGAATTTATCCGGTTCCGGGTCTACGATCTGGTGTTTATAGGCGTCAGGATAACCGACACGATTGATAGTGGTTGGGATTCCATATTCGTTTTGCTCGAATTTGCCATTTTTTTCCACTTTGATATTTCCATCCATATATTTCACCATCATATATTCGCCCAACTCTTTCCATGATGCCGTTACGGCCTCCGCCTGCTGATTGCTGAAATCGGTAAGGTAAGTTCTGGCAGCAGCGGGATCTTTTTCGTACAATTCCAGCGCCTTTTTATCAATGGAAGGAACCGTATCTGTAAATTGTTTTTCCCATTTTGTCTGCAATTTGCGAATATCTTCGATCATGTACGAATATTTGGTGTATGCCATATTCGAAACCCAGTTGAAAATCCAGAACGAAGATGTACATGAAAATTTCAACAGACTCCCATTATGTTCATCGAAACAACGCGGCACTTTGGTAATACCGCAATACATCGCAACATATTCGGACAATGCCTCGTCATCGACTCCGAACCAGAAGATTCCTCCTACAGGATCGGGCATCCAGTGACGCATTTGAGCGATAAACGAAAACCCGGTCTGATACGTTGCCGTCGGACGTTCGTGTACATATTCCTTTCCATCCAGTTTCCATGTCAGCGGACTGCAACGCATGGGAGAACCGTAAGGGCCAGCCCCCACTCCTTTTGTAATATCCAGTTCGGTTCCTTCATACCGATCGCGCATGGCAACAATCAGGTCTTTCAGATCGACCTTTTTAGTCGGCTTGATCCACAATGGCATCCGTTCTTTGGTTTCACCCTTTACATACGAAAGATATTTGTCCATTGCCGGATCCATTTTGCGGAAAAACGACCATACACGGGCTTCGCAGGCGCGCAAAGCAACATACTCGAGCGGTGCATATGTATCCGAAAAGCTGAATTCCGTATTATTCCCATTAAAATATCCCTTTTCGCGGGCAAAAGAGATTACATCGGGAGAGAACAAACATTCGTCGGGATTATCTAACGGAAAAGTGGTGATGCGTGCCTGATTGGCATGAGCCGAGACGCAATCGTCCGGAATGCGGCGAGCAACCCACACGGCACCTTTACCTTTCGGGCCTTTGCCTACCATCTCCATAATCCAGATCTCTTCGGGGTCTGCAATCGAGAACGATTCTCCCTCGCTTGCATAACCATATTCTTCAGCCAACGAAGTCATTACTTTTATCGCTTCACGAGCCGTTTTAGCCCGTTGCAATGCCGTATATATCAACGTTCCGTAATCCATCACGGAGGTGGTATCCACCAGCTCTTCCCGTCCACCGAAAGTGGTTTCGCCGATAGCTACCTGAAATTCGTTCATATTACCAACAACAGAATAGGTATGGGCTACCTGTTTGATTTTACCCATGTATTTGCCCGTATCCCAGTCGTGCACATCCACCATTTCGCCGGGCGCATGGTCGGCTGCCGGACGAAATGCCAACGCGCCGAACAGAAAATAAGAGTCTGCCGCATACGAAATAAAGGTAGAGCCTGTGGCAGAAGCGTTTTTGCCAACCAGAAAATTGGTACAGGCGAACAGTGACACCGAGATAGTCTCTAAAATGAGAAAGAGGGAGATAAATATCTTCTTCATAAAATGCTTAATCAACGATTTATATTCAACATGCGACTGAGATATTTACCCACAATATCGAACTCTATATTGACAACCGAATCTTTTACTATCTGATCGAAATTGGTATGTTCACGGGTAAATGGAATGATAGCGACGGAAAACCCATTCAGCTTGGAGTTTACCACGGTAAGACTGACCCCGTTTACACATACCGATCCTTTTTCTACCGTCACATAGCCCTGTGCTGCCATTTCGGGAGCTACCGAATATGAAAATGTGTAGTACCAGCTACCATTATTTTCCTGAACAGTGGTACAAACGGCGGTTTGATCCACGTGTCCCTGCACGATGTGTCCGTCCAGACGTCCGTTCATTATCATGCTTCGTTCCACGTTGACCCGGTCACCTACTTTCAATAATCCGAGATTCGATTTATCCAATGTCTCTTTGATGGCTGTAACCGTATAGACATCTTCCTTAATATCTACAA
>CAZFTY010000234.1:0-4725 GCA_964521835.1 uncultured Microbacter sp. | reverse complement strand
CAACTGTTGTTGTTCGGAATCGTTCTTTTTGCCATGACGACTCTCTTTAGCATTATCACCCTGCCGGTAGAGATTAACGCCAGCGCGCGTGCACTGGCATGGCTCAACCGTTCGGGAATCACCAACGTCTCGACCTACGAACCGGCGAAAGATGCGCTGAAAACAGCTGCTTACACCTATGTGATTGCAGCCCTCAGTTCGTTGGCAACACTGTTCTACTACATCCTGATTTTTATGGGAGGTAGAAGCCGCGATTAACCGGCGGGGATTAGACCTCTCCACCTAACCTCCTCTCCCAAGGCGAGGAGGAACACGACAGCTACATTAGAAAGTACAACTCACTAATACAGATACAAAGCCCCTCTCAAAGGAAATGCGATATTCCGCTTTTCCTCTCCATTTTGGAGAGGATGTCCGAAGGACAGGAGAGGTCGGAGAGGGGTTGGGGAGAGGTCAGAACAAAATAATATATCCGACCGTATACAATTTCTATTCAAGATCGATTTTGTATCGGTCGTGGAAACCAAAATAGTAGCGACCCTGCAACCGATCGGTTTGCAGGGCCGCTTTTTTTTGTCTCTAAATGAAGGCTTCGCTCCAAGCGAAGCCTTCATTCCAGCAATAACATCCTTCCATAAAAGGCGCAGTAATCCTTTCTCCCGGCAAGACCCGCAAGAGCCGGACTTTTCTGTTTTCAAACAGAAAAGAAAATTAACAAAATTGATTGCTTAATAAAAGAGTTTGCGTAGATTTGAAGCGGAAAAGCATATGCTTGAATAAGAGGGGTTCATATCCTGATAGCGCAACTCTTTCCAAGTTACGTTCAAGCTTAACGAAGTGTAGCTTGGACGCAGAATTCACTATTTCGTCTCGGCGGATCTGCGATCCGTCGCCGCAAAGAGCATAGGGATCTGCGATCCCGCAAAGAGACGCAATCACTTATGAATAGTCAATATCATAAACAAGGCATTTACATAACTTTGTCGGATTACAAATCCTAATACTCCATTCCGTCGTCGGATTGCAAATCCGACGGGACGGGGACAAGTTTGAGCGAAGCGATAACTTGCGCTAATTGGGGTAATTGTCTGAAGCTGAATTTACAGAATGAGAGAATCGGATAGAATATAATATGGAAAATTTACTCAGTCAGATGTCTAATAAATATCTTGGATTTTTAGAAAGCCTAAACGCTTTTCCTGATCATATTAGACGAAAATTAGAATTGAAACTTAAAAAGGAAAAAAATGATATAAGATTTACCTCTACACTAGCAGAAATTGATTTCGGTCAATTATTCAATAATCTTGGGTTTGATTTAGAATATGACAAACCTTATAATAAACAAACACCTGATTGGACAATTTCAATAGGTTCCTCCAAGGCAATATGTGAAGTATATCGGCTATGTAAAAGTAAAAATGACCAGTTCAAATCAGATTTTCTGTCTAAACTAGCCTCAAAAGCAAGAGAGCTAAAATTTAAATGCTGGGTTAATCTAAACGCAATAAAGATATTAGATTCTGATTTTGATGTCTCTGAGGAGAATGTAGTATCGATAATCCAAAAACTTGAATGTTGGCTATCTTCTTCTAAAGATGTCGGAGAAAAACTAACAATTGAAGATTCATTTGAATTCATTATAAAAAGGATAGATATAAATTCAAATCATTTAATTTGTACTGTTTATCGTCCAATAGAATTCAAGCCTGAGAAATTAATTCAATTTGAATATCTGAAAGATAATAACATAACACTTAAACTGAAAAAATACAACGAGATAATCAGAGAATGTAACTATCCATATTTTATTGCGATAGCCCTTGATTTTACAAGTGGCTTTGAATTTGAAGATTTTGAAGAGTATTTTTTAGGAACAAAAGTTGGATTTGATTGTGATGATGAGCTAGATCCTGAAATGTCTTTAGAGGAAAGCCGTTTGGGTACAGTATCCATAGGTATATTTTATAATAATCCTCAATTGAGTGGATTGATAATTCTATATAACTCTAAATTCAATTTACTTTTGAATCCTCTAAAAAATCAAATAATTTATAATGAAGAAAATCAATCGATATTGAATAATCTAAAAAAACTTATAGTTTAAATTTAGAGATCACAAGAAAGATTCTAATCGCCCCAGCTAGCACGGGTCTCCTGACCCGTGCTATTAATGACCGTAAAGAATATACCATAAGCAGACTTGTTATTGCTGAAATCCAGATTTGAAGAAATCGGGCAAAGAAGTTTGTTTTGAAGCTTGTGCTAAGGGCACGGGTCAGGAGACCCGCGCCAGCAGGGGTTTAAATGAGGGTTTCGCTTGGAGCGAAACCCTCATTTTGGTTAAACCACCGCTTATGGGCTAAGCCAAAGTATTTAGTAAAGGTTGGCGTGCATTGTAAAGTGTGCCTTTGGCTTAATGCATAGAAGAATAGATCTGTATTTCGGATATTATTCCGATTTTTATGGTGTAAAAGTGTGATTTTTCAGTTTGTCGTGCGAATAATGATATGAAGTAACAATCATACAGATGGAGATGCCGAATAAAAAGAGAGAGTTTCTGACCCTTATTCAGGAAAATAAAAGGCTTATTTTTAAAATTTGCAATGCCTATTGCCGTAACCGGGAGGACAGGGAAGATCTTGCGCAGGAGATTGTGTATCAGCTATGGCGATCGGAACATACGTACGATGCCGGATATAAATTCTCAACATGGATGTACCGGGTAGCCCTCAATGTGGCTATCTCTTTTTACAGAAGTCATACCAACGCAGGTTCGATGATCTCTTTCGATGATTGTGCAAACGAGGTGGAAAACGCAATTGCAGAGGATACTGAGCCTGAAAATGAGACAGAAAAGAACCAGCAGTTGCTGTATCGGCTTATCGGCGAACTCAAAGAACTGGACAGGATGCTGATACTTCTCTTTCTGGAAGCAAAAAGCTATAAGGAAATAGCTGAAATAGCAGGTATTACAGAAACAAATGTGGCGACCAGGATCAATCGCATTAAGGAAAAACTGAAGCAACAAATTACCTACTCAAATAATTGAATGTATGCAAGATGATTATTTAATGAAAATCTGGCAGGTGAACGATTCGCAGGCAGATCATTTTTTGGAAATAGACGAACCTGCTTTTGAAAAGCTGCAACATGAGAAAGCAAAATCGCAACTCAATAAATTAATTGTGCCCAAGCTGACCGGTATTTTGCTCGGGTTAGGATGGATAGCTTTTATGATACTGCTGATTTCGCTGAGTCTGCGTTACTCTCCCGTCTCTTCGGGGAAAATATTCTTTATCGGATCGCTTGGCGTTATCGCCGTAACTACCGCCGTCGCCGTGTTTTTGTATGTCAGGGATCTGTACACTATCCGGCAAATCGGAAATGACGATAGCGTGGTCGCTATCCAGCAGAAGCTGGCCGAATTGCAGTGTTCTGTCATCAGGTCGGTGCGGATCATGTGGCTGCAACTCCCGTTTTATACCACCTGGTATTTGAATTACGACATGCTTCTGCACGGGTCTCTCCTGTTTCGTATCGTTCAGTTTCTGATCACCGGAGGAGCCGTGTGGCTGTCGGTATGGCTATTCCGAAACATACGCTACGAGAACCGGCACAAGAAACGGGTGTGGGGTTTTATGCGCGGGTATGGCTTCTCTTCAGTCTCCCGCGCCATGGAGTTTATGGACGAAATTGAGCATTTCAAAGCACAACCGGAGGACGGGAAAAGATAACTGCCCGGTTCTCACTAGTGTATGAAGCAGATTGGAGTTCGGCGTGTGGTTTCGGCCTACGTCGGACATCAAAGCAATAAATTTGTTTGAACGCAAATGACACGAATAACGCAAATAATCTGTTACAATCGCTGTCTTTTGTAAATAGTCGGAGATTGTGTCGATTTGCGGGCACTTGCGTAATTTGCGTTCTAAACCGGTTTATCTCCGGTAGCGCGTGCAGCAGCCTGAAAGTAGAAAGTAGTTTTGCGCCGCGGCGTTCGCAAGACCCATGGATGCGGCAACCTCCGTGTCGCCGGTATACCAGGTACGCAGTGTGCGGCTATGTGTTTAAATGAGGGTTTCGCTCCAAGCGAAGCTCTCATTTTGGTTAAAACGTTGCTTATGGGTTAAGCCAAAATATTTCCGTAAGTTTGTAATGAATATAGGGATGAGAAACGAACTGTTTTCTGTGACTCTATCCCTCAAAATTGGCTTTTGCAAATGAAGATCCTGCTTGTTACGCCTCCGCTTACCCAACTCAACACTCCTTATCCCGCCACCTGTCAGTTGCAGGCTTTTTGCGTTCGCGCGGTATCGATGCGGGGCAGATGGATCTGAGCATCGAACTGATTGAGAAACTCTTTACGCAGGAGCAACTTCAACGAATCTTTCAACTCGAGTTTCCGGCGAAGAAGTTCTCGAAGCACTCCCGGAACCTGTTGCAACAGTCGGCGTTTTGTGTCCAGACCATCGAGCCGGTGATGCGGTTCCTTAGCGGACGCGATCATACGCTGGCGCAACGTTTCAGCGATCTCGGTTTCTGGCCGCAAAGCCATCGTTTCCCTTCGGAAGATGATCTGGAATGGGCTTTCGGTACCCTGGGCAACCATTACAGGGCGACGCATCTCTGCACCCTCTTTCTGAAAAATTTGTGCGACTTTATCCGAGAAGCCGTCGATCCTCACTTCGAGCTGATTCGTTATGCCGAATCGCTTTGCCTGCGATT
>CAZFTY010000233.1:0-4733 GCA_964521835.1 uncultured Microbacter sp. | reverse complement strand
ATGAGACATCTCTAAGATCTCTTCGGGCGAAGCTAAACCAATGGTTATTTTGCTAAAATTGCTCTTTATCTTATTTTCTCTGATAAAAGCCATAGTGTTATTTTATTAAAGTTCTCCTGCCCCAATGGAGCAAGAGAATTTTCGTTTTTTGAAGAATGTAATTTATTGCCGTTTGACTCTACAAAAGGCATTATTCCATGTGAATGCTCAATCCGAGACCCTGCAACTCGTGCAGCAATACGTTGAGCGATTCGGGTAACCCCGGAGTAGGCATCGGTTCGCCTTTCACAATTGCTTCGTAAGAACGGGCACGACCTACAACATCATCCGATTTAATCGTCAGGATCTCCTGCAGGATGTGAGATGCGCCGAATGCTTCGAGCGCCCAAACTTCCATTTCTCCGAAACGCTGACCACCGAATTGTGCTTTACCACCAAGCGGCTGTTGTGTAATCAACGAGTACGGGCCGATGGAACGTGCGTGCATCTTGTCTTCAACCATGTGGCCGAGTTTCAACATGTAAATCACACCCACGGTAGCAGTCTGGTCGAAACGTTCGCCGGTACCACCATCGTACAAATACGTTTTACCGTAGTTCGGCACACCGGCTTTGTCGGTCCATGCGTTCAGGTCTTCAAGCGTTGCCCCATCGAAAATCGGCGTTGCAAATTTAACCCCCAGGTTTCGTCCGGCCCATCCGAGAACAGTTTCAAAGATCTGTCCAAGGTTCATACGGGAAGGCACACCCAGCGGGTTCAAAACAATATCCACCGGAGTTCCGTCTTCGAGGAACGGCATATCTTCCTGACGTACAATTCTGGAAACGATACCTTTATTTCCGTGTCGACCGGCCATCTTATCACCCACACGAATCTTACGTTTCTTGGCTATATAAATCTTAGCCAGCTGTACGATACCTGAAGGTAGCTCATCTCCAATGGTAATATTGAATTTCTTGCGTTTGAGCTGGGCATCTAATTCTTTATATTTCTTCAAATAATTAACGATCACCGCCTGAATCATCTCATTACGGTGCGGATCTGTTGTCCAGCGGCTTACATGAACGGTGGTATAATCGATATCGTTCATCACTTTTTGAGTAAACTTGCTTCCTTTCGGAATCAGGTCGGTACCTAAAAAGTCTTTCACGCCCTGAGACGTTTTATTCTGTGTAAGCGCAACCAATTTTTCAATCAGTCTTACTTTCAAAGCCGCCACTTCTTTTTCAAATTCCTCTTCGAGCTTCGGAAGCACAGCTTTATCGGCCAGATTGGATTTACGTGTCTTCATTGCTTTTGCAAAGAGATTTCGTCCGATGACAACCCCGCGCAACGAAGGTGATGCTTTAAGTGATGCATCTTTCACATCGCCGGCTTTATCACCGAAGATGGCACGCAACAGTTTTTCTTCCGGCGACGGATCCGATTCTCCCTTCGGAGTGATCTTTCCGATCAGGATATCGCCCGGCGAAACATGTGCTCCGATACGGATAATACCGTTTTCGTCCAAGTCGCGGGTTGCCTCTTCGCTCACGTTAGGAATATCGGAAGTAAGTTCTTCCATTCCCCGTTTGGTTTCACGAACCTCAAGAGAATATTCGCTGACATGTACCGAAGTAAAGATGTCGTCGCGCACAACGCGTTCGTTGATTACGATAGCATCCTCAAAGTTGTAGCCTTTCCACGGCATGAAAGCCACTTTCAGGTTACGACCAAGAGCCAACTCGCCATTTTCGGTAGCATAACCTTCCGTCAGAATCTGACCTTTGGTAACACGCGCTCCCTTTTCAACGATCGGACGGAGGTCCATCGTTGTTTCCTGGTTGGTTCGTTGAAATTTCGGAATGATATATTCTTTCACAGAATCGTCAAAGCTAACGAACTCTTCATCTTCGGTACGATCGTAACGAATTACAATACGTTTAGCATCAACAAATTCAACAACGCCGGCCTCTTCAGCCATAATCTGAGTACGCGAGTCCTGAATCATCTGACCTTCGATACCGGTACCTACAATCGGAGCCTCACTGCGGAGCAATGGTACTGCCTGGCGCATCATGTTTGATCCCATCAACGCACGGTTAGCATCATCGTGTTCGAGGAACGGAATCAAAGATGCTGCAATCGAAGCAATCTGTGTCGGAGAGACATCCATCAATTCCACTTCATTAGGTGCAATTACAGGATAATCGGCATCCTGACGAGCTTTTACACGCGAACGGACAAAACTTCCGTCTTCGTTCAACGGAGCATTTCCCTGTGCTATCAGTTTACCGTCTTCCTCTTCGGCAGTCAGGTAGATGATTCCATTTTCGGAAATATCTACTTTTCCTTCGGTTACTTTACGATACGGAGTAATGATAAAGCCCAGATCGTTGATCTTTGCATAGACGCAAAGAGACGAAATCAAACCGATGTTCGGTCCTTCAGGAGTTTCAATAGGACAAAGACGTCCGTAGTGAGTATAGTGTACGTCACGAACCTCAAACCCGGCTCTTTCGCGCGAAAGACCACCAGGCCCAAGAGCCGACAGACGACGTTTGTGTGTAATTTCGGCCAGAGGGTTGGTCTGATCCATGAACTGCGACAAAGCATTTGTTCCGAAGAATGTATTGATTACCGACGAAATAGTTTTCGCGTTAATCAGGTCGGTCGGAGTAAACACCTCGTTGTCGCGAACGTTCATGCGCTCACGAATCGTACGGGCCATACGAGCCAAGGCAACACCAAACTGGTTGCACAATTGTTCGCCTACCGTTCTCACACGACGGTTGCTCAAGTGGTCGATATCGTCCACTTCGGCCTTCGAGTTAATCAGCTCGATCAGGTATTTGATAATTTCGATGATGTCTTCTTTGGTAAGAACACGCACATCCATATCGGTCGAAAGGTTCAACTTACGGTTGATCCGGTAACGACCCACCTCACCAAGGTCATAACGTTTGTCAGAGAAGAACAGGCCATTGATAACTTCACGGGCGGAAGCATCATCGGCAGGCTCTGCACTACGCAACTGACGATAAATATATAAAACCGCATCACGCTCCGAGTTACTCGGGTCTTTCTGCAGTGTATTGTAAATGATACTAAAATCGCTCTGATTCTGTTCTTCTTTGTGGAGCAGAATAGTTTGAGTACCCGAATCGATAATAGCGTCGATATGACTGCTTTCCAAAATGGTTTCGCGGTCAATAACCACTTCGTTTCGTTCGATAGATACAACCTCTCCGGTATCTTCGTCAACAAAATCTTCGTTCCACGATTTCAAAACACGAGCGGCCAACTTGCGGCCAACTACTTTTTTCAGGCTACTCTTGTTAACTTTAACCTCTTCTGCAAGATTAAAAATTTCAAGAATATCTTTATCGCCTTCGTAACCGATAGCACGAAGCAACGTTGTTACCGGCAATTTCTTTTTTCGGTCAATGTAGGCGTACATCACGTTGTTGATGTCCGTTGCAAATTCAATCCAGGCACCCCTGAACGGAATAATTCTTGCCGAATATAATTTTGTTCCATTGGTGTGAACGCTTTGCCCGAAGAATACACCAGGAGAACGGTGAAGCTGCGACACGACAACACGTTCGGCTCCGTTTATCACAAACGTACCTTTCTCTGTCATGTACGGAATAGTACCCAGATAAACATCCTGAATAACCGTATCGAAATCTTCATGCTCAGGATCGGTACAGTATAACTTCAGTTTGGCTTTTAAGGGTACGCTATATGTCAAACCACGCTCAATACACTCGGGAATGGCGTAACGTGGAGGATCTACAAAATAATCTAAAAACTCAAGGACAAAATTATTTCGTGTGTCAGAAATAGGGAAGTTTTCTGCAAAAACATTAAACAGACCTTCGTTTTTTCTTTTTTCGGGAGGAGCATCCAGTTGGAAAAAGTCCTGAAATGATTTTAATTGAACCTCAAGAAAATCCGGATAATTCAACGGGTTTTTAATTGAGGCAAAGTTTATTCTTGGGTTTGCTGTGTTGGACATCATTGGGAAGGAAGTTTGATTGAACTTAATTAGCCGACGCTCTGTTAAGAAAGTGATTGAGTCCTTTTTACTAAGTAAATTATATACACTAAGAAGAATTGGAAAGACAGAATAAGCAATCGCTTTTCTTAACGAATTGTTGAATTAATAGCACTTAATGTATATTCAAAGAGAAGTGGCTTTCGACAAGAGGCCAAACTATGAATAACATTATACGCAAAAAGGTTTAGAATCTCAACAAAATGAGATTCTAAACCAAATGCCTGAAAATCAGGGTGTGTTATTTAAGCTCAACTTCAGCTCCGCTTTCAGTAAGTTGTTTCTGCAAAGCTTCTGCTTCGTCTTTAGCGATGCCTTCTTTGATTGCGCTAGGAGCACCGTCAACTAAGTCTTTTGCTTCTTTCAAACCAAGACCGGTCAATTCTTTTACAAGTTTAACGATAGCCAACTTGTTTGCACCCGGTGCTTTCAAGATTACATCGAAAGATGTTTTTTCTTCAGCAGCAGCGGCGCCACCGGCAGCAGGAGCAGCAACAGCAACAGCAGCAGCTGCGGGTTCGATACCGTATTCGTTTTTCAAAATTTCGGCCAACTCGTTTACTTCTTTAACGGTCAAGTTAACCAATTGTTCTGCAAATGCTTTCAAATCTGCCATGATGAGATATTTTTAAAAGTTTGATTGATTTTTTGTTTTGTTTTTTATCGTTCCGACAGCGTTTGTAGTACGCCGTGA
>CAZFTY010000232.1:0-4767 GCA_964521835.1 uncultured Microbacter sp. | reverse complement strand
TTAGTAAAGTTATAATTTTACTCCTTTCCCTGACACAGTTTATTGAATAGACCCCATTCCTATAACATTTTAAGGTTGAGATTCTGTTATTGTCTAAAAAATAGGGTGTGATTTTTTCTAAAAACCGAAAAGAAGAAGAACTTAACTTCCGCTTTATATAATTAATAACGGCAATTAAGAGATTCTGTACTCACTTTTTCTGAAAAAAATCAGAAAACGAGAAAGAAAATAAACAAAGAGACTAAAAGAAGGGTTTTCCGAAGCTTGTCAATACCTCGGTGAATAAGATTTCTGGCAGACTGATAGTTCATATCCAGAAGTTCTGCAATCTCTTCGAGAGACATGTCAACTTCATAGCGTAAATAAATAGCCTCTCTTTGACGTGGAGATAATCGAGAGAGCGCGCTTTTCAGCTTTTTTTTCCTCACAACTGTTTCCCACTCCTCCTCTTCATCGTCGGAAGAATGTTCTAAATCGAAAGGAAGTGATAAGGTCGAAAGAGAAATCGTATTGGTACTTTGACTCAATTCGTCAATCAGCCGACGTTTGAGAGCCTTGAATAAATAAAAGCGGATATTGTCGGTAGCGCCAAGATTGGAACGATTGTTATATAGTTTGATAAAAAGTTCCTGAATGGCATCCTTCACCAGCTCCGAGTCATCAGAAAAACGGGACCCATATTTATACAGTTCCTGCACATAGCTGTTGAAGATGGAAGAAAATGATTTTTCATCCCCATTACGAAACGCTTCCCATAGTATGTAATCGTTACTTTTATCAGCCATTACAGGTTGCTCAACAAATGTTTATATTAACCGAATTCTCATATCATTCACAATATCAATCAAAACACCAGATTTGATCTTGTCACTGCATTACAAATATAATACCGTCACTACACATTTGCCTGATTATACCCTTTACAAAAAACCTACTTAAGAATCGCAATTCGGATATTCAAACCGGAAATCGATTAAAGTATTTCTTACAAATTTTTCTTCAGAAAATCAGTCATTCGTTTATAAAGATGAAAGCGGGTATTGCCCCCATAAATACTGTGATTACGGTTGGTGTAGGTCTGCATTTCAAATTGTTTATTAGCCTGCACCAGCTTCTCTACAAATTCGAAAGTATTTTGGGGATGCACGTTATCGTCTGCCAAGCCACAAACAATTAATAAATTTCCCTGTAAGTTTGTTGCATTATTCAAAGGAGAGTTTTTAGTATACCCATCTTCATTTTCCTGCGGTGTTTTCATAAACCGTTCTGTGTATGCCGCATCATAAAAATGCCAATCTGTAACCGGAGCGACAGAAACGCCGGCTTTGAATACATCACTCGTTGTCATGCACATCAGGGTCATAAATCCGCCATAACTCCAACCCCAGATACCAATTCTCGATTTATCGGCAAAAGGCAAGGTACCCACATATTTTGCCACCGCGATCTGATCCTGCGACTCGATATTACCAAGTTGTTCATACGTACATTTTCTAAAACGTTCACCACGCGCTGCCGTGCCACGTCCATCAACACACACAACAACGTAACCGTTCGATGCAAGATAATATTCCCAGTCCACTTTCCATTTATCGGTTGCCTCCTGCGAATCGGGGCCACTATACTGAACCAGCAAAACCGGGAGTTTAGCTTTGGCTCCGGCGTTCGCCGGTTTCACAATCCATCCGTGCAACGGTGTGCCATCGGCAGCATTGCAGGCAAACGGCTCTTTTTGAGGCAGATTCAACGCATCGAACTCTTTCTTCAACCGGGCATTGCTTTCAAGCGTTCTGATTGCCAGTCCCTGATGATTGCACAATACAAACATATCTGGCGTATTCCAGGAGGAACACTGATCGATGAAATAATCGAAATTGTTGCTAAACGTGGCTGCATGAGAACCCTTACCATTTGTCAACCGCTTCATCACACCTTTGGCATCAACCGAATAGATATCTCTCCCGAGTGAAGAGGTTTCGGCAGCCTGGAAATAGCTTGTATGTTTGACTTCGTCATATCCGTAAAAATCGGTCACATCAAATTTCCCTTTCGTAAGCTGCTGTGTCAAAACGCCATTGGTATTATAAAGGTAGGCATGGCGGTATCCGTCTCTCTCGCTGACAAAAGTAAAATGATGTCCACCAGGCAAAAAGTACATGTAATCCAAATTGCGGTAATCGACATACGTCTTGCTTTTATCCGTCAAAAGCAATTTAGAAACCGTCGATCGGGGATTGGCATAAAACAGCTCCAGTTTAGTCTGATCCCGGTCAAATTTCGGAATAGTAAGCTCCTCTACCCTATTTCCCCACAACAGTTTGGGATAATAGGCATCCTGATCGCTCCCGAGATCCATTTTCTTGATGGTTTTATAGTAGGTATCGTACACCTGTACACTTGCCTGCGGGATCGGAGTTCCCGCTTTGGAATATTTGAAGGTTACCACTTCGGGATACTCTTCGGCATTAGCAAATTCGGGATTGGTACCTTTGTAACGAATATAGCTATAGCTCTGCACGTTGCTCAAATCGAGCTTAACAAATGCCACTAATTTACTATCGGGCGACCAGGCAAAAAGTTTGGTACAATCGAACTCCTCTTCGTACAACCAATCGGGCATACCGTTGATAATTTTATTCTCTTCACCATCCGTGGTCATAGCGATCTCGGTTCCGTAGTCTAATTTATTCAGATAAAGATTGTTATTGCGGGCAAACGCGACCATTCGTCCGTTTGGCGAGAATGTTGCCGCTTGCTGCGGACCACCCTCCGACACCGGTTTCATGTTGCGGCGCTTAATGTCGTACACATAATAATCGGCTGCAAAGGCTCTGCGATAGGTTTTCTTCGCATTCAGGTATACCAGCATTTTCACTTCGGCAGAATCGAGTTCGTACCCTTCGATATGCTTGATCGGACAATTAATCACCCGTTTAATATTGAAAAGGGTATCGACAGGACGACCGGTTTTGTAACTGAACCGGACAACTAATTTTCCTGAGTCCATGAGTTGGGTATAGAACTCGCCATTGCGTGTGGAACGAAGCTCCTGAATCGGTTTGGCCCGGAAGTGACCATTCACTACCTGATGCAAAAAAGCATCACCAGAACCGTTTTGGGAGAAAGACGAGATGACGGACAAGAAGATAAACGAAAACAAGAAAGAAAATCGAAGCATAGTCAATAACATTTTTATTTAAGCTTCGCAAAGGTACTGATTATTTACTTTCGATATTCTCTGTGGTTCGCTTTAGTTGAACCCGTGCGGAGATTAAAATTCAAGTTCGGTCTGGTCTTGGAGCAGCCGGAAACTTTTGCGGTGATGAGGCGAAATGCCGGATTCGCGAATGGCATTCCGGTGCTGAATTGTAGGATACCCTTTGTTCGACAACCAGTTGTACACCGGATAATCGGCATGAATGGCATTCATGTAATCGTCGCGATATGTTTTGGCAAGAACCGATGCTGCCGCAATGGAGAGATATTTACCGTCACCCTTCACGATACATTGATGAGGAGTGTCACGGTAAACTTTGAAGCGATTGCCGTCAATAATGAGATGTCCGGGGCGTAATTTCAGCTGATCGATTGCCCGGTGCATAGCAAGAATAGAGGCGTTCAGAATGTTGATTTGATCGATCTCTTCGGCAGAGACGACACCAACAGCCCAAGCCAGCGCATCGCGCTCTATCTCAGGTCGCAAGCAGTATCGTATTTTCTCCGACAGCTGCTTCGAATCATTCAGAATGGGATTCGTATAATCGGGAGGCAAAATAACCGCCGCCGCGAAAACAGGACCGGCCAGGCATCCACGCCCGGCCTCATCGCATCCTGCTTCGTTACGGTCTGCCAGCAGAAAAGGTGCCAGCAAATTCGGTTTTATGCTTTCTTGTGGTGTCGGCATTCTTTTCCTTCGCTTTCAGGCACTTCATCTTTCAACAACAAACGAAGTGACTGGTCATATGTAATGTAGCTCCACATCCAGTTAATAAACACCATCAATCGGTTTTTAACACCCACAATGGTCATGATGTGAACAAACAACCACAGCACCCAAGCCAGAAATCCACGGAACTGAGCATAAGGCAATTCTGCGACTGCCGAATTGCGTCCGATGGTTGCCAGCGATCCTTTGTCGACATATTTGAACGGTTTGAAAGAAGAACCGTCAGCTTCAAATTTATTGAGGTTATTTGCAACATTAGCGCCCTGCTGAATAGCTGGCTGTGCCACCTGCGGGTGTCCGTTCGGCGTATTTGGAGTTGCGACAAGAGCCGTATCGCCAATGGAAAACACGTTTTTAAACCCGTTTACCTGGTTGTATTCGTTCACCACGATACGGTTTCCTCTTCCATATAACTCTTTGTCAAATCCTTCAATACTGTTGGCTTTTACACCTGCAACCCATATCAGATTTTTCGTTTTGATAATCTCACCGTTGCTCAACTTCACCTCATCGTTTTCATACGAATCGACGGTTGCCCCCAAGGTAACATCGACATGAAGCTTTGTAAGATGCTCCAACGCCTCTTTCGATGCTTTATCCGAGAAGGCACTTAACAGGCGATTCAGTCCGTCTACCAGAAAAATTCGCATACGTTGCACCTTAAAATCGGGATAATCTTTCGGCAAAACGAATTTACGCATCTCGGCAAGGGCTCCGGCCAGTTCTACTCCGGTTGCTCCACCACCCACAATAACAAAATTGAGCAGTTTTTCGCGTTCTTCCACATCTGCCGTACTTGCAGCACACTCCAACGAGTAAAT
>CAZFTY010000231.1:0-4777 GCA_964521835.1 uncultured Microbacter sp. | reverse complement strand
GATCACACCCCAGAAAAATCCAGTATATCAGTCGGATGGTCATTATAATGATATCATGCATTCTGATCGTGTAACCCAAAATAATTTCCTTAGTTACGGGTTGAAATTCGGGTTCTCCTGGTATCTGGGCGATAAATCGTATGGTTGCCACTGTTCGAGAGATTGATGTGATAATCCTGTAGTTACAGTATGGCGGTGGGGTCGTTTTATTTGTCTCTCTGCCTTATGATTACATCTGGTCGCGTCATCTTTTCTGCTCTTCACATCCAATTCCATGCTCGACATTCTTTATCAGGACGATTATCTGATTGCCATCAATAAACCTTGCGGACTGCTGGTGCACCGCACTTCCATTGCCGAAAGTGACGGGCCGTTTGTCCTGCAACTGTTGCGCGATCAGGTAGGATGCCGGCTTTTTCCTGTGCATCGAATCGACCGACCGACCTCGGGCGTGCTCGTTTTTGCTTTCTCCCCGGAAGTGGCTCGACTGCTCAACGATCAACTGACTAACGGTGCATCGCATAAAAAATATGTGGCTTTGGTGCGGGGATGGTTTTTTCAGGAGATAATCTGCGATCGCCCTGTGAAGAATGACCGGGGCAACCTGCAGGAGGCACTGACACGATTTGTTCCGTTAAAACAACTCGAACTGCCGCTGGCAACCGATCGCTATCCGACAGCCCGTTTTTCCGTGGTGGAGGCCTATCCGTTAACCGGACGCTGGCACCAGATACGTCAGCATCTGGCTCAGTTGCGCCACTACATCATTAACGACCGGGTGCATGGCGATGGCAAGCAAAACCGAATTTTTACCGAACAACTGGGCGTTCGCGAGATGTTTCTCCACGCCCGTTCGTTGCGTCTGCAGCATCCTGTTTTGCCAACCGAACTAACCATCGGGGCGCCGTTTCCGGCACATTGGGATGGATTTGTTGATAAAATCTGATGTAAAGACGCATGGCCGTGCGGCTACACATCCCGGCAATTGTTGTAAAGATGCACGGCCGTGCATCTTTACTGTTCTGCCAATAATTCGTCAATCAGCGCGTTGAATTCGTGTTGAAATTCCTTGTAGAACAATCCGGTGGCCGGGCCATTGAATCCGGTATGGATTTTCCGCACTTTCCCTTTTTTATCGATAAAAATCATGGTGGGGTAACTGGTCACTTGCTCCATTTCGGGCAGTGCCTTGCCGGTTGCCTCCGAGCCTACCTGTCCGCCGAAGAGCAGTTCGTATTCGGTGCCGTAACGTTTTTTCATGCGCAACAGGGCGGCGCGGGCATAATCGAAATCGTCCTTGCGCTCGAAAGCCAGACCTACAACCTCCACGCCACGGTTTTTGTTGGCCTTGTACCACGGAGCCAGGTATTTCATTTCGTCCATGCAGTTGGGACACCAGCTTCCGAGTATGGAGACGATGACCACTTTGCCACGGTAACGTTCGTCGGCAAGCGAAATCTTCTTTCCGTCGGTGTTGGGCAGGCTGAAGCTGAGGTTATCCTTGCCCGGTTTCATGTGTGTCTGATTGTAGGGATCGGCCAGTCCGGCTTTGTCATTGCGGGTTCCTTCCAGACGGGTTTTGCCTTTCGCTGTAAAGAAGATGCCCTCAAAATGGGTGTTGTCCCTGAATGAAACCTCCAGCAGGTAGGGACTCTGTCCGGCGAAAGCCGAGAGGTGAGCCCCTGTTTGTGTGTAGGCTCCCTCAAGGTAACGCAGGTCGCCGCTGGGAGTCAGCACCGAACCGGTAATAATCCCGTTGTCGGTTTGAAAAATGCCCACGTTGTGTTCCGTTTCCCCTTTCGGGTCGATAAAGAGTACGTCCCATTTTCCGTCAAGGCGAACTGTAGTGGGCGATGCTACCGGCTCAAAGCGTTGTTTATTGCCGAAACGGGCCGAGAAACGAATTCCCGCATCATTTTTGACATAGTTTTTCAGAAATCGTCCGCTGAGAGTTCCGTCTTTTACGGCAGCACGTATCTGAGCGTCGAACGATTCGATGGGAATGATAACCGAATCTCCTTTGAATGAAACACCATTCAGTGCCACCCGTTCTTCGCCATTCATCAACGTGACCACTGTCGAATCGGCTCCGTGACGAGAGACCTCAAAAAGAAAGGGCGCCGTATTCTCTTTCACCTCCAGCGTTCCACGCCAGATACCGTTATTTAGTTTAGGAGTGGCGGCTGAAATTGTGATGGCGCAACCGAGAGCCATGCCGGTTATAATAGATTGAAGTTTGTGCATAAAAATAAGTTTTGAATGAAGTCGCAAAGTTACGAGGATTCATCCAATTGAAATTGAAAATGGAAGAAAAGAGATTGGAAAAAACGATACGATAAACTGATTTTGCAAAATATAGTAAATCTGCAAATTTTTTAAATGAATTCGGAACTTTCCTTTCATTATTTCTGAATACATTTGGCTTAAAATATTTTTTGAGTTAAGAAGTTCCAAAAGATTGATTTCGAAAAATAGAGTAATATATGCCAATGAAAATATTTTTGTCATTTTTTGTTGTCGTTTGTGTGGTAATGCCTCTTCACGGGCAAATCCTTTCCGGTAAAGTAAGCGCTGCCGACGGAAATCCGGTTGCGTATGCCACTATCTACATTCACGAAACCTCTTCCGGTGTAATTACGGATGGCAATGGAGCTTTTCAGAGTCACCTTTCGCCGGGGATGTATACAATCGAAGCCCGTTTTTTGGGTTACGAGACGCAAATTAAAAATGTGGAAGTAACCGCTTCTGGTGCAAATGTAAGCTTTATTTTGTCCGAAAAAATCCAATATTTGCAAGAGGTGACGGTACGTCCTTCCAAAGAAGATCCTGCTTATGACGTGATGCGACATGCCATTGCCCGGGCACCGTACCATCTTTATCAGGTGGAATCGTACACCTGCGATAATTACCGCAAGGGCAGTGCAAAGATCGATCATCTTCCGGCGTTATTGAAGATGATGATTAAAGATCAAAAGCTAAAATCAATGGTGGGGCATTTGTTCGTGCTTGAATCACATAACGAAATTACCTATCGGGCGCCTTCGAGCTATGTGCAACGTGTTTTGGCTTACAAAAGTTCCATCCCGAAAGAAATTCAACCGAAAGGGGGTATTCGTGCAGTGACGTCCAGTATTTATGCGCCCAAATTCGGTGATTATGTTTCGCCTCTTTCTTCGCAGGCTTTTCAATATTACAGGTTTCGACTGGCCGAAATTTATCCGAGCGGAAAATATCAGATCAACAAGGTGATGGTAACGCCGAAGCTTCGGAATGCCGCGCTTTATTCCGGCTACATCTACATTGTGGATGGCGACTGGAGCGTGTTTGCCCTCGATTTGTCGGCGACAGAAGCCGGATCGACCGAGTACGACAAAATCAATTATCAGGAGTTGCAGCCGGGTGTGTTTTTGCCGATCACCTACAGCATCAATACAAATATAGGAACTATGGGAATTACTGGCTTTGCCCGTTTCTATTCTTCAATCAAATATAAAAGTATTCATATAAGCTCATCGGCCAAACAACGTCCTGCAACTGTTCAAGCCGTGGTGGAGCCAAATCCCCGTTCGAAACGACAGCAGAAAGCAGAAGCTGAGGTGGCGAAACTGTCGGCCAAAGAAAAGTTCACAACTGCCGATGCCTTGCGCATGGCATGCCTTTCTACGCAAATGCTCGAGCCCGCTGACGAGAATAAAAAACGCCAAAATATGGAGATTCGCGATACCTCGATGGTGAAAATGCAGGTTGACTCGTTGGCGGATTTGCGGGATTCGACTTATTGGGAATCGGTGCGTAAAGTTCCGCTTATGGCTGACGAAATCCGGAGTTTTCAGCGGGTCGATTCTATTCCGGTCTCCAAATCATTGAAGGCAACCGAAAATGGAATCGAATACACGCTGGATGAAAGCATGCTGAAAGGCAATTTGTTGAAAGGAGGACGTTTGGTTATGGGTGATTCTGTATTCTTTCGGTACTCGGGGTTAATAAAAGGAGCTGTAAAAGAGTATAATTTTGTCGACGGCTGGTGGTTGGGTCAACGCTTTTCTCTGTCGATGCCTTTTACGAAAACAAGTCGGTTGTCGGTTATTCCATGGGCTTACTATGTTACCGGCAGAAAAACAGTTAACTGGAATGCGGAAGTAAAACTGAACTATCTGCCACTTTCAAACGGCCTGTTTTCCGTGTCGGGAGGAAGTTCTTCTGCCGATATACAGGGCGATAAAGGAACGGGTCGTGACCTAAATGCGTACGCCTCTTTTCTAAGAGGAAATAACGTGATTCGTTTTTACAAAAGCAACTCGATAAAGGTTACAAACATTATTGACATTGCTAATGGACTGATTTTATCGCTGGGAGCCGGCTATGAAAACCGGATGTTGCTTTCCAATAGTACCACGTTTCATCTTTGGGGAGGTACACCTCATCCCAATGTACCTGATGATGCTTACGCTGCCTCTTTCCCGCGGCATACGGCCACTACGGCATGGGTCGGGCTTACGTACACACCCTTTATGCACTACCGGATTGTAAAAGGAAAGAAATTGTATGCAGGGTCGGACTATCCTACTTTTAATGCTTTATATCAAACCGCTTTTCGAATGAGTGATAAATCGGAACAATCCGATTACAAGCGCGTGGTACTGGGTATCACTCAAACTGTCAAACTGGACATCTGGAGCGTCTTGAAATATTCGGCATCCGCCGGTGCTTTTCTGTCGGATAAACAGTTGTATGCCCCCGATTTGTACTATTTCAAGACCAGCCCGCTGGGTCTGAC
>CAZFTY010000230.1:0-4783 GCA_964521835.1 uncultured Microbacter sp. | reverse complement strand
AGCCCCCTCAAGGGGAACCAACGGTCAACGACCGAAGGGAGATAATGGGGGTAAACAATCAAAGCATGCTTACGATTTCTACCCGCTATATTGCGTACTGTCTACTGCATACTGTGTACTAACTCGCAGTCCAGACTCATCATTCCATGATCTTCTTCGGGATGGAAGCCTTTCAAAACCACCTCTTCGATGGTGTTGATCTTCGATTTGTCATAAGGCGCGGAGACACGTACGTAATTATCCGTGAAACCGTGCATCCATTCGCCTTTCCGGGCCGATTCCCAAAGTACCTTCGCGCTGCGTCCGATCTGACTCTCGTAGAACGCTCTGGTTTTGCGTTCCGACAGCTCGTGCAACCGTTCGCTGCGCTGTTTACGCACCTGCATCGGCACGGTGTAGTCTATTTCCAAAGCTTTGGTGCCGGGCCGTTCCGAATAGGTGAAGACATGCAGTTGCGAGATGGGCAAACTTTCGATAAAACGATAGGCATCCTCGAAATGGTCGTCCGTTTCGCCCCGTACGCCCACAATTACATCCACGCCGATAAACGCATCGGGCATCACGCGCTTGATTTCGGCTATGCGCTCGGCAAAGAGTTCGCGTTTGTAGCGGCGACGCATCAAACCGAGTATCTCGTTGTTGCCCGATTGCAACGGAATATGATAATGGGGCACAAAGTGGGCCGACGTGGCTGCGAAGTCGATTATCTCGTTTGTAATCAGGTTCGGTTCGATACTGCTAATCCGATAGCGTTCAACACCTTTGACGTTATCGAGCGCTTTTACCAGTTCGAAGAAGGTTTCACCGGTCGATTTACCGAAATCGCCGATGTTAATCCCCGACAAAACAATCTCTTTTGCCCCTTCGGCGACTGCCTGTTCGGCAATTTTCACCGTGTCGGCAATGGTGCCATTACGGCTCTTACCCCGTGCAAACGGAATGGTGCAATAGCTGCATCGGTAGTCGCATCCGTCCTGTACTTTCAGGAAAAAACGGGTACGGTCGTCGTGCGAAACCGAAGGATGAAACGCTTTCACGTCATCGATGGCGGTAGAATGCACCTCTCCCCGACCCTTTTTGTGCAAATCCTCGATAAAGTTGAGCACGTCGAACTTTTCGTTGGCTCCAAGCACCAGATCCACGCCCTCGATCCCGGCAATCTCTTCGGGTTTCAACTGGGCATAGCAGCCCGTCACCACCACAAAGGCGTCGGGATGGTTACGTACCATCTTGTGGATAGCCTGACGGCATTTTTTGTCGGCTATATCGGTCACCGAGCAGGTATTAATCACGCAGATGTCGGCCTGTTCTCCGGCGCGCACCTTGCGAAACCCCGCGTCGGACAATGTTTTGCCAATGGCGGAGGTTTCCGAGAAATTGAGGCGGCAACCCAGCGTGAGGTAAGCCGCTTTTTTATCTGTAAATTGTGAAGTATCGATCATAAATTAATGGTTAGTGGTAAGGGATAAGTGGTAAGTGAACCGGTCTGTTGCTTTCTTGGGTGATGCGATTTTCAATCGCATTTGTTGCACAAAATGTACGATTACAATTATTCCTGAAAGTCGTGGCCGTTGGTTCGCTCCACCCATTAATCTGTTTGTATCACTTAAATATCTATGGAAGTTGAATATTCCTTCCGCAGATTATCGTCTTTGCTCTTTATTCTTTGTTCTATATTCTCTTAAAATACATTCTGTAAGTTCCTTTCGTTTAGCATATTTTTGCCTTCAACAGTATAGAGGAAATCGATGGTTTCGGCATAGACCTCTTCCACTTTTCCGCGGACTACCTTCATGGTGCTGTTCACCATATGGTTTTGTTCTGTAAACGGTTCGGGTAATACGGCAAAGGTAGTGGGCAGCCATCGCTCGGGAAACATCCCGGCGTGTACTCCTCCGGCTCTGAACTTGTTTATTTCGTTCACCAACAGTTGCACCGCCTCTTTGCGGCCTTCGGGGGAATCGGGTGCATGTTTGATATGGCGTTTCAACGCCTCTTTGTTAGGAACAACCAATGCCGTTGTGTAAGCATCCTGATTGTTGTGCAGCACTACCTGATCGATATGGTGTGTCATCGAGACCAAAGCCTCTTCGATGCCCTCGGGACTGTATTTTTCACCGTCGCTACCAATCAGCAGGCTCTTGAAGCGACCCAAAACATAGAGATAACCGTCTTTGCCCATATATCCCATGTCGCCGGTGTAGAGCCAACCCTCTTTTACCGTGTCGGCTGTCGACAGCGGATTCTTCCAATAACCTGCCATCACATTTTCGCCACGGATGACGATCTCGCCCTTCTCTCCGGCAGGCAACTCTTTGCCGTCGTTGTCCAGAATTTTGATGTCGAGCGGTTGCACCAACACTCCCGAGGAGCCGAATTTGTGGTTTACCGGTCCGTTGGAAGAGATAATCGGCGTGGCTTCCGACAATCCGTAGCCCTGAAACATCGGAATGCCAATAGCATAGTAGAATTGCTGCAAATCTTTGTCGAGCAACGCTCCGCCACCGATAAAAAACTGCAAATTGCCACCGAAACTCTCGCGCAGTTTTGAAAAGAGGATGTTATCAAACCACGTAACCAGCGGTTTAAGCAGACATCTCCACCCTGTCCCTTTGTTCCAGCCGTCCTGATTGTAGACGTAGGCCACTTTCAGTGCCAGATGAAACAGTCGGTTGAGCGATTTACCCTGCGCACGCACCCCGTTCTCTATATTCTTGCGGAAATTCTTGGCCAATGCCGGTACGCTCAGAATCATGTGCGGCTTTATCTCTTTGATGTTTACCGGAATATTCCGCAATGTCTCCAGTGGCGATTTACCCACCTGTACGGTTGCCACTCCGGCACCACATTTCATGAAAATATAGAACCCGGCCACATGTGCAAAGCAGTGATCGAGCGGCAGAATAACCAACGTACGCCATGTTTCTGGAATATCGAGCAACGTTAACGCCTGTTCGATATTGGCGGTATAATTGCGGTGAGTCAGCATTACCCCTTTGGGTTCGGAAGTTGTACCGGAAGTGTAAGTAATGGTTGCCAAATCCTCATTTTTCAACGATTTGGCTATCGACAGAAACTCATTTTCCGAATGTTCTTGGAGGTATTGATCGCCAATCTGCAATACGTCATCAATGGACAGCTCTTTTGCAGCATACTCCTCCTGACGGTCGAATACAATCACTTTTTGCACGGTAGGCAACTGATCGATGATAGCCCGGATCTTGGACAACTGACTCCCCGAAACCATAATAAACTTTACATCGGCATGTTGCAGGCGAAATAACAGGTCGTTACTCTCTTCGAGTTTGATAGAGAGTGGCACGTTGATTGCTCCGGCGTAAAACATCGCCAGTTCGCCCATAATCCACCAGTTGCGTCCTTCGGACAACAATGCCATCGTGTCGCCTTTACGCACTCCGATGGCCTGTAAACCTGCTCCCAGACGATACACCTGCTCGCGGGTCTGTTTGTATGTGGTTTCCTGAAATCTATCGGTGATTTTTTCAAATAAAAAGGGGCGTTCGGAATAACGATCCACCGCCTCCTCAAAAAGATTGACTAACGTTCTCTCCATGTATGATTGATTCGTATATATTTAATTTCGTGGTTAAAAACTAACGGACAGGTTAGTTGATACAGGTTAATATTTCTCGGCATATTTCAGTAGTTCAGGGTGCTCTTCAAGATATTTCTTTACGGTAATATACCCGTTCATGTAAATATCTTTGTACCGCCCGTAACTGAAAGAACTGATCTTTTTGTTGTGAGGAATATTAATCAAAAAGTCGCACATATTAGCTCCCTGTTTTGAATTATTGGCAAGTACCACCTTCACCGTCTTATTCAACACGCTGATGGGCCCTGTAAGCTTCATTCCATGATCGTAGGTATCGACATTTATTCCGATTACCACATCACAAAGCGGACGAATGGGTTGCGTGGGAATATTATTCAACGCCCCACCATCCACGTAACTAATAGAGTCGATGGTAATCGCATCGAACACGCCTGGAATGGATGCCGAAGCTACCACATATTCGCTCAACCGTTTGCCGTGTCCGAAATAGGCAGCCTGACCGTTGTTAAGATCGGTTGCACAACAGAAAAACCGTTTGGGAAGGCTATCGAAATCGTCGCTCGGAATATATTTTTTCAATACCGTTCGCAACGCGTTATGCGTAGACAGACCTGTGGCATCGCTGTGTGGCAATACTTTAATCAACTTGCTCTTTTTGTACATCTTCTCATTCTGTGTCATAACCAGAATTTGCTGAGGAGAGTATCCTGCCGCGTAAAACGAACCCACAACAGCTCCCATGCTGGTTCCGGAGACAAATTGCGGGTGAAATCCGGCCTCCTCGAGTGCCTGTAACGCCCCGATATGCGCAAAGCCAAGCGCTCCGCCACCACTCAGCGTCACTCCCAATCGCACTTGCTGCGCAAACGAAGCAACAACAAAGCACAACAACAAGATAATAAGATACGTTTTCTTCATCTTTCTGATGGTTAGTTTGTGATACGAATTACAAAACAACGTGAGTTTCGAGGTTTTTAGAGTCGGTTCAAATAGCTGAGCACATATCTCAATTCACCGTACGACAAGGCTCCCTGAAGCGCTTCGAAGGCAGCTGTAAGACCTGTCGTTTCCGCCGATTTGAAATAAGCGAGCGCTTTCTGCAATTTATCGTCCGGCAACAGCACCGAAATATCGATCTTCTCGTCTTTTACAAACCGGGCCAGATGGCCTTCGATGGTGGTAAGCGTTAATCCACGCTCTTTAGCG
>CAZFTY010000229.1:0-4786 GCA_964521835.1 uncultured Microbacter sp. | reverse complement strand
CCGGACGTTTGGGCATAAACGGGCTATTGCCATCCGATTGTGGTGCACCCTTCGGGGCTGTAAAAGCCACGTTTTCTCCCACTATAATTTCATAACCGGCTTTCAGTCCGCTAAGCACTTCGGTATGTGTGGGATCGGTGGATCCGATCATAATTTTCACCGCCTTCGGTCCTGTGGGTTGTTGAATCCATACCTGTTTTTCGCTTCCGCCTGTTTTGTTTACTTTTTTGCCGGTCGGACTATAATTGAGCGCTTTGTTTGGAATAATGAGTACATTATTCTTTTCCATCGTATAGATATTTACACTGGCAGTCAGACCCGGTTTGAGTTTGAATTCGGGATTGGGAGCCATTATTACCACTTTATAAGTCACCACGTTTGACGTAGTGGTAGCTTCAAGACGTACCTGCGTTACGGTTCCCTTAAATGTATCCTCAGGATAGGCATCGACCGTAAAAGTTACGTTCTGACCCTCTTTTACCTGCCCAATGTCTGCTTCATCCACATTGGCCAACACCTGCATGTGGCTCAGGTCGTTGGTGATGGTAAAGAGGGTAGGTGTGGTCATGGCTGCGGCCACGGTTTGTCCCTCTTCAACGGCACGCGAGAGTACCACTCCGTCAATCGGCGAGTAGATGGTTGCGTAGTTAAGATTGGTTTTTGCTTTAATGACATCCGATTGCGACCGTTTGTAATTGAGCTTAGCCGTATTGTAATTGTACTCCGCCGTTTCGTAATCGGTTTTACTTACAGCCTGTTTGGCATAAAGATCTTTGATACGGTTGAAATTTTTTTCCTGATAATCCATCTGTGTCTTGTTGACATTCAGATCGGTAAGTGCACTTTGGTAAGTCGAATTCAATACCGTTTTGTCGAGTTCGGCCAAAAGCTGGCCTTTTTTAATCACGGAATTGTAATCGACATAAATTTTGGAAATGGTTCCCGATACCTGCGTACCGACAGTGATTGTTTTAATTGGCGATACGGTTCCGGTTGCGGTGACCGATGCCGAGATGGTTCCCATAGTTACCTTGGCTGTTTCAGGAACGGCTGGTTGCTGTTTCTCCTTTTTACAGGCGAAAAATCCGATAAGGATAAGCACCAGAATAGCTGCGATGCCGATCCATATTTTAGTTCTTTTAGTCATGACGATATTGTTGTTAAGAGATTAATATTCAATTATTGGATAGGCATGTTCTGATAGAAATTCAACAGTTTCAGGTTGAGTACAGCCGAGTATTTGGCCTGCAAAAGCTCCATTTGCGCGGTCATGTAGGTGGTTTTTGCGGTGAGCAATTCAACTGTATTTTTCATTCCCAGATTGAACTGATCGTTGATGAGCGAATAGCTGACTTCTGATGATTTCACCTTATCCTTCGCCGAGACATACCGGCTCTGTGACGAAATAACATCCTGATAAGTAGTCTCTATGTTTTTCAGCAATGTTTTCTGGGCTGCCGTATAGTCGAGTTGCGCGTTCTTGATAGCGTATTGGGCTTTTTCTACTGCCGACTTAGTTTGCCGGTTGTTGAAAATTGGAATGCTTACGCTGATACCCAAACTTTGTGTCAGGCTGTTGCCAAGTTGTGTGGTGAATTTCTCGTTGCTATTGTACAGATTGCCGGTACCGATACTTCCCGACAGAGAGATTGTGGGATAATATGCCGCTTTGCTCTTGTCGAGCGATAGTTCTGCCACTTTGATATTCATCTGTCCGCTTTTAATTTCGGGACGGCTTGCGAGGGCGGTATTGTAAATCTGACTCTTGTCGGCAACCGGTTGCAACACCTCTTCGTCTTTGATTTCGGGGAAAGCGATGTTCAACTCCTCATTTATATCCAGTTCCAACAGTTGTTTCAACGTTAGTTTCGCCTGATCGAGGGTATTTTGCGCGGATGTGAGGGAATATTTATCGCTACTCAACTGCGTCTCCACCTGAGCATAATCGTTCATGGCGGTAGATCCTGCATCGAGCAATTGTTTTGCCCGTTTCAACTGTGCTTCCGACGATTCTACGGTTTGTTGATCGATCTTGAGGGCTTCGTTGGCATACAATACATTGAGGTAGGCCTGTGTGATGGCTGTCGTAATGTCGTTTTCGGTAGACGAAGAGGAGAGTTCCTGCAGTTGCACCTGCAACCCCTGTTGTTCGATATTCTTCGACAGTTGACCTCCATTCCAGAGCGTCATCGATGAGCTGACGGAATAGCGTCCGGAAACACTACTGCTGTTGTGGTACGAACCGCTAAGACCGGCTACCCGGCTATTGGAGAATGTTTGAGAAACCGATCCGTCGAGAGAGGGCAGGCGGGCCGCTTTGGCCGTCAGAAGATCCACTTTGGATTCGGAAATGCTGATTTTCGATTTCTGAACCTGAATGTTATTCTTCAGGGCATAGTCGATGCAGCTTTTCAAAGTCCATTGAGCAGGCTTTTGTTGAGCGGAAAGCTGTAACGAACAGCCGATGCCGATTAACAGGCCCAGAATAGTTTTTGTTGGAAACATAGATGTCGTGGTTTATTTGTTTTCGGAAACAAATCTACGACAGAGGTAGTTCCTGCTACAACTATATTATAAAAAGAGCCCGATTTTGTCGATATAAACCGGGATTTTATCGACGAAATCAAGCTTTGAAAAGAGAGGTGAATATTTATGCCGGAAAAGGAATCCGGTACACTTCGTTATGAAACAAAAGGCTACAAATAAAATAGTTACACTCTTTCATTGACCAAATAACGTATGGCAGAGCAACTATTTTTCAGGCCAGGGAATGCCGCATATAGAAAATCTTTGTAGCATTGTGTGCCAGTGTTTCGGTCACTACAAACCCCTTTTTGCGGTATATTTCAACGTTGCGGGTATTGGCCGTTTCCAGAAAGAGCGGCGTCTTCAGTGTTTTACAAAGATCTATTACCGGATTCATCAGCCGGCTTGCCAGCCCTTTGCCCTGCGCTTCGGGCAACACTCCGATGGTGTAGAGATACCAGTATTTTTGTCGTTTGGGAAATTGACGGCTCGAATCGGCTTTGCTTTTTAAATTACGAATCACGCACGGAATTCCCATCTTGAACAGGAACATCAGATTGCGCTTTATAAAGTTCCAGGTAAACCGTTCTTTGGCTTCATTTTTCCACATGGCCACCGCCGAATTGTCGTCGGTAACATAAATATAGCCGTTCTCCAGCGTCTCGTCGATCGTATAATCCATAATCACATCCAGTTTGTTTTTATGGCGCGATTGCTCTGTGAGCCATTGAATACAGGGATCGTTTCTGAACGATTCGGTCAACACTTTTTTGATGGTCGATTTATCTTTTCGGTTTGCCAGACGCAGATTGGCGTTTTCAATTTTTAGTTTCATACAGATATACTTTTGCCTTAATTTTTTCTACAAAAGTATGCTTCTGTCCTCAGGTGACATTTGATATATGTCAAATAAATCGGGGATTAGTATTTTGCCCTGATGCGGCTCAGGGTCTCCAGACTGATGCCCAGATAGGAGGCAATGTAGGTCAGCGGAATTTGCTGTAAATAATGGGGATAGCGCTCCACCATAAAGTGATAGCGCTCCGCCGCGGTACAAAATTGCAGGGAGTAGAGCCGTTCTTCGAGCAAAATAACATACCCCGATACCAGAATCTCTTTAATTTGCTGCATAAGCGGATTCTGAGCCTTCAACTCGTCGAAGTCGGATGCTTTCATGCGGTATATTTTGCAAGTGGTCATTGCCTGAATGTAACCCATGCTCTTTTGTTGCAGCATCAGACTGGTGAAGTTGGCGGCAATATCGTTCGGAAAATCGAAGTTCGTGGTAATCTCCGTTCCGTCCTTGATGTAGTAGTTGCGCAAAATGCCCTCGAGTACAAAGTAGTAATAGTGGCACACTTCGCCTTCTTTGAGCAAAAAATCATTTTTCTTTAATGAAACCAATTGGATATACTCTTTCATCTCGGTCTCCAGCAGGTTCTTCAGCATAGGAATAATTTTATCTTTATAGCTCAGAACCTCTTTGCTTGTATTGAAAGCTTCGGGCTGCATATGTGTCCTAATTTTTGAGAAAAAATAATTGGGTGCTATGCCTAAGAAAATCAATTCACTATATCCGTTTTTCTCAGCGTATTTTGCGAAAAAATCTGCTCTCTCTGCGGTGAAAAATCTGAGTTAACCGCTAAGAACGCCAAGAACACAAAGAGTAGGTCTGTTAGTCAAATAATCCAATAGTCATAGTTAGATAATTACATTACGGTATCAGCAACTGCATTTCGCAATTTTTGCAATCGAATTTCAGTAAAAAGCGATCGTTTTTGCCTTGCAGGTAAAACGGTTCGCGGGGAGCCTGAGAGGGGTGTTGTTTGGAAGGACACCAGCCCATCTCGTATTTCAGACAATATTTGGTTATCATTACCGGCTGGCCGGGCTGCAATTTTCCTCCGGCTTCGAGCGCGGCCTCTATCTTCTCCACCCTGTGTTCCTGATAAAACGAGCGGGCTTTGGCATTGGCCACGTTGCCCAGATAGGTGAGCTGCTTTTCGGTATAGGCCGCTGATTTCTTTGCCGCTTGCCGAAGCAGAGGGCGTTGATTGATGCGCACGGCCTGTTCGAGTTTCGCAATCATCTCTCTGCGCCATTCGCTCACCTTCGATGCCGGGAAAAACCAGGGGGAGGAAAACTCGGTACGGATAGATTGCAGTTCGAAATCGGTATTTCCCAATTTGCTGAATTGTATTCTGATATTCTCCTTGACATCCGAAAAATCTTTGGTAGACAACTCTTTTTCGCACGAAAT
>CAZFTY010000228.1:0-4791 GCA_964521835.1 uncultured Microbacter sp. | reverse complement strand
ATGGTAGAAGAAGCTCTTATCTTGATTAACCGCCTTGCCCTCAAGCAAACCTATTTTACACACGTGAGTCACGACATGGGACTTCATGCGCTTGTAGAGAAAAAGCTGCCTCCGGATGTGAGGTTGGCTTATGACGGCTTAAAAATTAAATTATAACAGATAAACAATCACCGAAGCTGTAAGTGTGATGGCTCTTGTTCGCGAGGAATACGAGCGATCCGGACACGCTGGCCGAGGTAAAAATCAGATCAAATGCAAAATATCAGAAACATCGCAATCATTGCCCACGTCGACCACGGTAAAACAACGTTAGTAGACAAAATGTTGTTGGCCTCCAAACTGTTTCGCGAAAACGAAACGGTAGGCGAACTAATATTGGACAATAATGATTTGGAACGTGAACGCGGGATTACCATCCTTGCCAAAAACGTTTCGGTAAATTACAACGGCTGTAAAATCAATATTATTGATACTCCGGGGCACGCCGACTTCGGTGGAGAAGTAGAACGGGTGCTCAACATGGCAGATGGCGTGCTCCTCTTGGTGGATGCGTTTGAAGGTGCCATGCCGCAAACCCGTTTCGTACTGCAAAAAGCACTGCAACTGGGATTGAAACCTATTGTGGTGGTTAACAAAGTAGACAAACCCAACTGTCGCCCCGAAGAGGTACAGGAAGAGGTTTTCGACCTGATGTTCAGTCTCGATGCTACAGAAGACCAGCTTGATTTCCACACTATTTTCGGTTCGGCCAAAAACGGATGGATGTCCAACGACGTACACGTTGAAAAGGATAATATCAACGATCTTTTCGATGCCATCATCGAATACATTCCTGCTCCCGAGTACCTGGAAGGCACCCCGCAGTTGCTCATCACCTCTCTCGATTACTCTTCGTATGTAGGACGTATTGCCGTAGGACGTGTGCATCGCGGTGAATTACGCGAAGGCATGGCCGTTTCACTGGTAAAACGAGACGGAACGGTAGTCAAATCGCGCATCAAGGAGTTGAACGAATTCACCGGATTAGGCAGAACAAAAGTGGATCGCGTCGGTTCGGGTGACATCTGCGCATTAATCGGTATCGACAATTTCGAAATCGGCGACAGTATCTGCGATATCGAAAATCCGGAACCACTTAAACCGATTGCCATCGACGAACCTACAATGAGTATGTTATTTACCATCAACAACTCTCCATTTTTCGGCAAAGAAGGAAAATTCGTTACATCGCGTCACATCCACGACCGCTTAATAAAAGAGCTGGATAAGAATCTTGCTTTGCGTGTCGAAAAAAGTGAGAATCAGGATTCATGGGTTGTTTACGGACGTGGCGTACTTCACTTGTCGGTACTGATTGAGACGATGCGTCGCGAAGGTTACGAGTTGCAGGTAGGCCAACCGCAGGTTATCATCAAAGAGATAGACGGCGTAAAATGCGAGCCGATGGAACAACTCACAATCAACGTTCCTGAAGAATCGTCGGGAAAAATCATTGAAATGGTTGCCGTGCGCAAAGGCGATATGACCAACATGGAACATAAGGGAGACCGCGTCAATCTTGAGTTCACCATTCCTTCACGAGGCATTATCGGCCTCCGTAACAACGTGCTGACCGCATCGGCCGGTGAAGCTATCATGGCGCACCGTTTCCTCGAATATCAGCCTTATAAAGGCGAAATCGAGCGCCGTAACAACGGATCCATCATTGCTATGGAAAGCGGCACTGCCTTTGCCTATGCTATTGACAAACTACAGGACCGGGGTAAATTTTTCATCTATCCGCAGGACGAAATCTATGCAGGACAGGTAGTTGGAGAGCACAGCAAAGAGGGCGACCTCGTTGTGAACGTTACCAAGTCGAAAAAGCTGACCAACATGCGTGCTTCGGGTTCCGACGACAAAGTACGTCTTTTCCCTCCTATCGTTTTCAGTCTCGAAGAGGCGCTCGAATACATCAAGGAAGACGAATACGTGGAATTGACTCCGAAATCGATTCGTCTGCGTAAAATTATCCTCGACGAGAACGAACGCAAACGTATGGCAAAAAAATAAATCTTCGTCCAAACGATCTATTTTAGATTGACATAAAAAAACCATTCCGGTTGCGGAATGGTTTTTTTATGCTCAAAATTTGCATATGGCACCTCTCCTGCTTTATATTTGCACTCCCGATGAACGACACGAGGTCGGTAACATCGGAAATAGACTCAATTATAAACTCAAAAAAAATTATTCAATGGACGATATTATATGCAACTGTAACAATATCACTAAAGCTGATATTGTGAATGCCATTCAACAAAAAGGCTACACAACTGTAGAAGAAATTCAGGATGCCCTCGATGCCGGTACCGTTTGCGGATCGTGTTTAGAAGATATCGAAGAGATTCTGAAATCTACAAAATAAACTACCCATTATTTCACAGGGAGGCTGTCTCAAGATACAACTTGAGACAGCCTTTTTCATATCAGCATGTTACTAACGGCTATGAATCACACATTCGATGCTGTTTGTCATTTTCAGATTTTGCTGCTAATTAAACAATACAATTTTGAGTATTGTAAATCATTAATAGGATATTTTCACTCTGTTAAAATTATCCCATTTTGTCAAAACAAAACATCACACAACGAAACACACATATAATCATCTGATTATACACATAATATACAATTCATAATAATATTTAAATTGAAATATCATTTCACACAATAGAATATATAAGGCTAATTTTTGCTTTAACTTCACAAAATCAACATTACGTTTAATTAACGACCTCTACAGCCATTTCTAAATGAGATTCGTCTGATTGAGCACAAAAGAGACTTAAACGGCTCTTTTGCACTCACACCAACACCCGAAAAATATTCAGTACCAAAACTGAGAGAAAAGGAATCATTTAGAAAACGATGACCTTTCATTGTATGCATAAAGTTATACAGGGAAAGAGTTTTATGATTTCCATATTTCATTTATTACATCCTATTGCCGTCTATGCATAGCACCGAGAAAGAATAACTATGCATATTACGAGCATTCAGCACAGCAACAAGGCCATAAAACATTATGCATATGCCTGTTACAATTTTAGCATCACAGCAATGCTTGTCATATACCACAAGCATCAGGAGAATATTTCTTACGCAACAACAATCTAAAAAGAGTTCTCCTCAAATATATCCATATGAAAACTAAATAAGCGCAAAGCTGAAATTTTAAAATGCATGATCCGATAAAAAGCTACAAGATGCCATATATGCCAACCTGATCTTGCATATGAGTTGTACTTGCACGCAATAGCAGTACCGATCTCTTCTTTGAATGAAAAACATATAACTATCTCAAAAACAATCTGTCCTGCGCAGAATAATTCGCAGGGGCGAAACCCGAAAAGCCTTACAGGTAGGGATAATCTTAATTCTTTATTTTATGGAAACAAAACCCGGAGGCTGGACTCCTTATGTAACCCCCATTCCAGCAGAAGATCTTGATGTATTCAAGAAAGCATTACACGGTTTAGTTGGTGTAAATTACACTCCACTGGCAGTAGCCAAACAGGTAGTGAGCGGAATGAACTATCGCTTTTTCTGCAACGCGCAAGTTGTTTATCCTGGAGCTGCAAACGAAGCTGCTATTGTACAAATTTACAAGCCACTGACCGGCGACGCTCACATCACTTCCATTACCAGAGTTTAGGTGAAAGTGTTCTATTTACGGTGGAGCCGAAAAACCACTCTAACAAACGGGGCGGAACCCGAAAAGCCTTACGAGTAGGGAAAAAAGAAATTATTTATGTATGAAAAAAGAAAAACAATTTGGTGATTTAACAATCACTTTTACCGATCAATTTGTACTTCGTTACAATGACAAAGGCAGTGGTGCCGACAAAGATGGCGCTTATTGGCATCCGGTTCCTCCTTCCGGATTTTATGCCTTAGGAAGTATTGGTGTATCCAATTACAATGATGTTAATGGAGAATACGCCAGTATTTGTGTAAAGGCATCTCCCGGAGTCGGCAATGCATTAAGCTATCCAACCGATTACCAATTAATTTGGGCAGATCATAACTCCGGGGCGCATATGGATGGATCTTGTTGGCGTCCTATTGCGCCTAATGGATATGTCGCACTTGGCGATGTCTTTGCTACAGGATATAACAAACCTTCGCTACAAGATATCATGTGTGTTAGAAAAGATTTGACCGACCGTGCTGCAATTGGGAATGAAATCTGGGCAGATCATGGATCTGGGGCAGATAGTGATATTGATACATTTGCGATTATAACCCCTTCTTCATACATAGATTCTGACAAGGGATTATTTGCTGTAAATTCGTTTGTCGCTAACAATCACTATTCCAAACCCGTGGATGCTCCGGAAATTAACTGTTTAAATCTTCCTTTCCCGGTAGAAAAATCAGACGATCCAAACCCGCCCCAACTTACGAATTACAGTATTCCTCCTGAATATTCAGGAAAAACTATTGACCGTATTGTGACGGTTCCTTTTACTGCCATTAAAGACGATGCGTATTCTTTGAAATGGAAATTAAACAATTCTCCATTTTATTCTATTGAACGACAAATTGCTTACAGAAGAGAATTGTTTGATTACAATCAAACATCAGAATCACAAACAATTACCAAAACAGTTACAACGGGTATTACAAAATCAAGTTCAGAAACGTTTTCTGTAAAAACAGGCATATCGGTAACTGTTGAAAGTGGTGTGAGCTTTTTTGGAGCAGAAGGAAAAGTGTCGGCAACGATTAGTACAGACTTAGGATGGA
>CAZFTY010000227.1:0-4814 GCA_964521835.1 uncultured Microbacter sp. | reverse complement strand
ACTAATACCAGCTATACCTTCACAGTCGGTTCGGCGCGTACGTTGACAGCTCTCTTCACTATCAACCACTACACCGTTTCGGCAACATCCTTTCCTGCCACAGGAGGATCAATCGACGGCACGGGCACCTATGATTACGGATCAAACTGCACGCTTACCGCAGTGCCCTCAAGTGGCTCTACTTTTGCCTATTGGACGGAAAACGGCGCTATCGTTTCCAAATCGGTAAAATATACGCTCTCCATCATTGGCGACCATACCTTAGTGGCTTACTTTACATCATCGTCTCCACTAATTTACAATTACGATAAGAGTAGCGGACATGTCATCACGCCTCAGGTAATCGGACTCGACAACGGGGCGAAAATTTATGTCTATTCTCAGGATGGCACATTATTCAAAACAATCACCAACACGGGATACAATACGGCTATCGAGTTGCCACAAGGTATTTGGATCATAAAAGCCGGATCAAAAGCTACCAAAGTAATCGTTACAAACTAACAGCGCAACCGGTAAAAAACGTGCTGTCGGTTTGTGATCCAAAAGGCACAGCAATCTCTTAATTGAAACTAACCAATTCGTACTATTTATAATCTATTCATCTATGTTTAAAGGACATCCCAAAGGACTCTTTGCTCTCGCTCTGGCAAACACCGGAGAGCGTTTCGGCTACTACACCATGTTAGCTATTTTCACCCTGTTTCTTCAGGCTAAATTCGGATTTGACACATCGCAGACCAGTTCCTATTTCAGTTGGTTTTTGGGAGCCGTTTACCTTACTCCACTTTTGGGCGGATTTCTTGCCGACAAATGGCTGGGATACGGACGCACCATCATGATCGGTATCGTGGTGATGTTTGCCGGCTATCTGTTGCTGGCAATTCCAAACAACGATCGCACCTTTTCGTTGATTGCAATGGTATCGGCTTTGGCTATGATTTCACTGGGAACCGGATTGTTTAAAGGTAACCTGCAAGTGCTGGTCGGCAATCTCTACGACGATCCTAAATATAGCAATAAACGCGATTTGGCCTTCAGCATTTTCTATATGTGTATCAATATCGGCGCTTTTTTTGCCCCTTCTGCAGCCGAATGGATTACCAACTATAATCTCAGTCAATATCACCTTACCTACGACGCTCATATTCCTTCGCTGGCTCACCAGCTTTTAGCAGGTACTATCTCGCCCGACGGATTGGCGCAACTCACCTCGCTGGCTGCCGAACAAGGAACCAAACTGTCGCTGACCGATTTTTCAAATCTCTATATTGAAAAGTTGAGCACCTCTTATAATTACGGTTTCGGTATTGCCTGCATTTCTCTGGTCATCTCGATTGCCATTTTTGTATTCTTCAAAAAAACATACAAACATGCCGACTACAATGCCAACAAACCGACCGCTACGTCACATGTGGAAGAGCTGACACCCAAACAGACCCGCGAACGTATCTTTGCGCTGTTGATGGTATTTGCCGTAGTGGTATTCTTCTGGATGTCGTTCCATCAAAACGGACTGACCATGACCTTCTTTGCGCGTGACTACACGGCCAACTCGGTATCGGGACTCAACCGCATCGGATTTTCGTTAGTAACCATGGTACTGCTTATTGCGGCGGTTTACAGCGTTGCCAATATCTTTCAGTCGAAAACGGGACGAGGCAGACTGACCTCCGGATTATTTCTGGCGGCATCGATCGTTGCCATTGCATTAGTCTATGCGCATATGGATGCATCGATCAAGATCACACCGCAGATATTCCAACAATTCAATCCGTTTTTTGTAATCGTGCTGACACCTTTGTCGATAGGCATCTTCTCGTGGCTGCCTAAAAAGAAAAAAGAGCCATCGGCTCCACGTAAAATCAGTATCGGAATGGTGATTGCCGCTTCCGGTTTTGCACTGCTGGCATTCGGATCCCTCGGCTTGTTATCGCCTGCCGAGTTGAAAGCAACCGGTGGTGTCAGCTCCACGCTGGTTTCGCCCGACTGGTTAATCAGCACCTATCTTATTCTTACGTTTGCAGAACTGTTTCTCAGCCCGATGGGTATTTCGTTCGTGTCGCGGGTTGCTCCTCCCAAATACAAAGGATTGATGATGGGTGGCTGGTTCGGTGCTACGGCACTGGGTAACAAGCTGACAGGCGTCATCGGCGACCTATGGGGCGGTGGCATGGAATTGTGGATGGTGTGGGGTGTTTTGGTGCTCTGCTGCTTGGTTTCTGCCATCTTTATGTTTACCCTGCTGAAGAAACTGGAGGCTATTACAGAATAAAAAGCCGGTAAACAAACTTGAATTTTTACCAGAAGGCATTAAGAGGTTATTCTCTTAGTGCCTTTGTTTTTTGTTGAGAATGATTTGTCGTACCTATGACACTCAACCTCACAAAGGCGCACCACAAAGTAACACGAAAGGTTTTCACAAAGAAACACAAAGCTTCTTATTGTTCTTCATTTCTCTATGGCAAAGCAGATTGATGTTTAGCCCCGGAGGGGCGGCAGGTTTATAGCCAAACCGCAATACAAGCAACAAGAGTGCCGTAGGTACGACAGTTCACACTTATTTTATGGTGAATGGGGTACAGATCGTTCAAATAAGCGCTACATCATGCCATTCAAAACCTTTTCTTCTTAATGACTTAATGGTTTGCCGTCTATCAATTGTTAAAATTTAACACTCACTTACGGTAAAAATGTTGCTATCTTTGCAGCGAAAATATGAGAGCATCTGTCAAAAATATTATCTGCACCTGTATCATCCTGATGATTGCCCTGCAAGTGGTCAATCTCAGTATCGATTCGGTCGATTTCTATACGCAGATCGACAACCGTTCCAATATCGATGATCAGGACTACACCGACTCTATGCTCGAATTTGTGGTGGAGAACGTGCTCGGATTTTCCAAACACACTCTTCACGACAAAGCAAACAACAACAGCACATCCAAAATGCAGCAAAACAGTATGCACTGGGATGTGAAACTATTCTACACCACTACACCGAAATCGGCTGTAAAAGAAGTGGTCGACAACCGTTTGGCCTTTTTCATTACTAACGATAAGGCTGTAACGCTTTACTACAGCGAGGTAAGTCCAAAGCCTCCGCAACCCCTCTTCGCCTGATCTTCCGATCGGGATCTATCTCGTTATACATCTTTTATTTCGTCGCTCTTTTCCTAACCGAAAAGTGTATCGAAACATGTGTATACTTTCAAACAAGTATATAATTTCTATCATTTCGCATTTGATGACCTCTCCCCTAACCCCTCTTCCAAAGAGAGGGGGATAAGCTGCAAAACGAATTGAATATTAACTATTTTACTTTCTTGCTCCTCCTCCCCTTGGGGGAGGAGGTTGGGAGGAGAGGTCAAAATTGAGATTTATATACATACTATCATTTTCATTGACTATGAGAACAATTATTATAGTTTTAACAACCTGTCTGGGCGTGTTGTATCCCTGCCATAGCCGGGCAGAGGCGATCACCGGCCTGCGAACCGATACGGTGACGATGCGACTCGACAGCGCCGAAAATATTTTTGTCCGCAAAAATTTCACTTTATTAGCCCAACGCTACAACATCGACGCTCAGAAGGCGCTGGCGCTACAGGCAAAGCTCTTTCCGAACCCGACATTCAGCATCGGGACACCGCTTTATCAGACGGCTACCCACCACTATTTTCCGATAGGAAAAGAGGGTGAAATTGTCATGGGATTGTCGCAGGTAATACTGTTGGCCAACAAGCACAACAAACAGTTGAAAATTGCCCAATCGAATGCGGAGCTGTCGGAATACCAGTTTTACGACCTGATGCGAACGTTGAAACACACCTTACGAAGCGATTTTTTCAACATTCACTACCTGATGCAATCGGCCAGGGTGTATCAAACCGAAATAGACGGGTTGCAACGGATGTCGGATGCCTTCGACCAGCAAAAGGGGAAGGGCTACGTTTCGGAAAAAGAGGTGGTGCGCATCAAAGCCCAGCTCTACAGTCTGCAAAGCGAATACAACGACCTGCAGCAGCAGATCGAAGGGCTTGAGAGCGAAATGCGGCTTTTGCTGCAAACACCTTCCATCGTTGTTGTACCGGAGGTGGATGAACAGAGCATCACCGACCTGAATGCGCAACAATACACCATTGCCAAACTGATCGATACGGCCTATGCGGAACGTCCCGACCTAAAAATTGCCGGACTGAATACGAAGATCAGTACCCTCAATCTGCAGTTGCAACGAGCAATGGCGGTGCCCGATGTGACGCTTCAGATGAACTATGACCAACAGGGCAGTTACATCAAAAATCTGGCATCGGTCGGCTTTAGCATCGACCTTCCGTTGCTGAACCGCAATCAGGGAAATATCAAATCAGCACGCGCGGCTGTAAAGCAAAACGAAGCCGGTTATCTGGCCGCGAAGGCGGGCGTGGACGAGCAGATTTTCAACGCGCTGCAACGGGCAATGGAGAACAGCGACCTGCTGCAAAAGCGTAATCCGTCGTTCGACAGGGACTTTGACCGGTTGTCGGATGAGGTATTGAAAAATTACCGCTCACGCAACATGTGCATGCTCGATTTCCTCGATTTCTACGATTCGTATAAGGAGAACAAAGTACAGACCGAAGCACTGAAATTCAATCGTCTGAGCGCCTTCGAGGATCTCAATTTTTATACCGGAGCGGATCTGTTTCCGTTGAAATGAAATACCAAAGTAAACGCACAAACCATTAAGGCATTAAGAAACAAGAAGGAGACTTAATCATCTTAATGTCTTAATGGTAAAATGATGTTTAGAGTAATCACATTTTATGAGT
>CAZFTY010000226.1:0-4816 GCA_964521835.1 uncultured Microbacter sp. | reverse complement strand
CTCTTTGGCGCACATGTAGAGATAGTTATTCGGCTTGAAATCGAGTACGGCATCTATGCTTTCGATACTCGGAATACGGATCGGCCCGGGAGGAAGACCCGGATTTTTGTATGTATTGTAAGCAGAATGGACACGCAGGTGCACGCCGGTTATGCGTCGCAACGAAAAGTCATTCAGCGCGAATTTGATGGTAGGGCACGACTGCAACGGCATTCCCAACCGTAAACGGTTCATATACAACCCGGCAACAATCGGCTTATCGGCCTTGTGGTTGGTCTCCTCTTCGATGATAGAGGCGAGAGTCGTTACCTGTACCGGAGTCAGATTGGCCTTCTTCGCTTTTTGTTTTCGCTCTTCCGTCCAAAATTCTTCATACTCGTGATGCATCCGTTTCATCAGCTGCGCCGGGGTTATGTCCCAGAGAATATCGTATGTGTTGGGAATGAACATGGCAACCACTGTTTCGGGCGTGAAACCGAGTTTGACATCAGCCAGCGAATCGTTCAAGGCCGAAATCAGCGTTAACGAATCGGCCATCAACTGTTTCGACAAGCGTCCGGCCAATTGCGCTTTCGTACGAATATTGTTGAATTTCAACCGGACGGGAGCCTGCACATGCTTTTTCAGGTTGGAGAGCAGTTTATGATTAGTCATGCCGTTGGAAATGGCATAGCGCCCGGCACGGATCTTTGCCGGATACCCTTCCGATTTTGCCAGGCGAATAAACGAATTAATATCGCGCGGCCTGGTTTTTTTCTCTATTTGTTTAACTACATCATCGAGCTTATCATGTTCATGAATGTAAATATAAACAGTTTCGCCCGAGGGTGTAACGAAATTTCCACGGAAATATGTGTAAACCTGATACCCTATAAAAAGTGTGGCAAGGATCCCGAGAGCCCACGCTATTGTTTTGATTGATTTAGATTTACGATATATTTTCTTTCGCATAACTACCTAATTTTTAAGCCTTATCAGTTGAGTTTGCAAATTTAGTCATTCCATTTGAGAATATTTTGAAAGAGAGTTTGAAAAATTGAAATTTATTACCTACTTTTGCAACGCTTTTGAGGCAACCGTTTAGGCAATGACTCGGACACTGGTGAGGTGGGTGAGTGGCTTAAACCAACAGTTTGCTAAACTGTCGTACGGGTAACCGTACCGGGGGTTCGAATCCCCCCCTCACCGCTTTTTAATTGCACTTTTTATGGCATCTATCGCAAGATAGGTGCCATATTTTTTTTAGTTGTCCGAAATAAATCCTATTTTTGCCAAAAGGTAAACAGAACCAACACTCTTTCCTATCCGGATTCTGAATAAATGCCAGCTAACGTTAGTGATCCACCTTAAAATTATCGCTTATGAAAACTATTTGTTTCTACTTTCAGGTGCACATCCCGATGCAATTAAAACGTTATCGCTTCTTTGAAATCGGATCAGACCATTATTACTATGATGATTTCGCTAACGAAGCGAACGTTCAACGAATTGCGAACAGCAGCTTTTTGCCGGCCAATCGTCTCTTTTTAGAGTTGATTCGTAGTACGCATGGGAAATTCAAAGTGTCATTTTCAATATCGGGTATCGCGCTCGAACTTTTCGAGCAATACGCTCCTGAGGTTATCGATAGCTTTAAAGAACTTGCCGAAACGGGCAGTGTGGAATTTATTGCCGAAACATATTCCCACTCTCTCGCATCGGTTTTCGACCCGGAAGAATTTACCCAACAGGTTAAAATGCACAGCGATACCATTTACGACCTGTTCGGCGTGCGACCTACCACATTCCGTAACACGGAGATGATCTATTCCGATGAGATTGCTCAGATGGTGTACGACATGGGATACTCTACCTTGCTCACCGAAGGCTCGAAGCATGTATTAGGTTGGAAAAGTCCCAATTTTCTATACGGACACAGCTATATTCCGCAGATTAAAGTGCTGACGCGTAACATGAAACTCAGCGACGATATCTCCTATCGTTTCTCGGATTGGAGCTGGAATGAATTTCCGTTGACCGCGGAAAAACTGATGGCAGAAATCAAAAACACCGATGATAACGAAAAGATATTCAGCATCTTCATGGGTTATCAAACTATCGGAGAACGTCAACGGTCAGAAAGCGGCATCTTCGAATTTATCAAAGCACTGCCTCTTCAGGCCCTATCCAACAAAATAACCTTTTCGACGCCTGCCGAGATCGCAAAGAAATTCAATGCCATCTCCCCCATCAGCGTTCCCTATCCGCAATCGTGGTCGGGCGAGGAGAAAGACCTGAGCAACTGGAACGGCAACGATTTACAAACAGAGGCATTACAAAAGCTCTATCAGGTTGGTGAACGGGTGCGGTTGTGTTCCGACAGAGCCATTAAGCACGACTGGCTATGCCTTCAATCGTCCGATCATTTTCACTATATGACGACCAAACCATGGAACGGCTTCAATGTCGCTCCGAATTACGACTCGCCTTATAGCGCCTTCACAAATTACATGAACGTACTTTCCGATTTTATGGAGCGGGTAAAAGGACAATTCCCTTCAACCATTGAAAATGAGGAGTTAAACGCATTGCTTACCACCATAAACAATCAGGAAGCCAAAATAAACGAGTTGGAAAAGAAGCTGATCTCCTCTTCCGCAACGGATTAATCACTCTCCGGGTTGAGTTTTACTACCCTAACGCATGAGTATATCGGACATTACCATACAATTGCCACTTGAAAACACCACCCTGATTTTTGCCGTGGTGCTGCTCGTTATACTCTTTTCACCCCTGCTACTACACCGGTTGAGAATTCCGTATATCGTAGGGTTGATTTTTGCCGGAATCTTGCTGGGACCCAAAGCTTTCAACATTCTTGCCAATGATGAAAGCTTTCACCTGTTTGGCAATGTAGGAATCCTCTATATCCTTTTCCTTGCCGGAATCGACATGGATATGAACGATTTCCAGCGCAACAGGGTGAAGGGAATGACTTTCGGCCTTTTCACCTTCTCGATCCCAATTATCATAGGTACGTTCACCAGTCTCTACATTCTGCATTTCAGCCTGATGACCTCCCTACTGCTGGCAGCCATGTATTCGTCACAAACCTTAGTGGCCTACCCCATTACGGGACGATATGGCGTGTCGCAAAACCGGGCCGTCAACATCACCGTAGGGGGAACAATTCTCACCGACACCCTGATGCTAATGCTTTTGGCCATTATTGCAGGGTTATGCAAAGGAACTCTCACCAACTGGTTTATGGTTATCTGGGCCGTCAAAATCCTCTGTTTCGGTCTGATTGTCCTTTTCGTTTTTCCAATTATCGCCCGGGCATTCATGAAACGGTTTGAAGATAATATCCTGCAATTTATCTTCGTATTGGCCATGGTTTTTCTGGGTGCTTTTTTGGCACAAATGGCCGATCTGGAAGGTGTACTGGGTTCATTCATGGTCGGAATCTCGCTGAACCGGCTGGTACCCAAAGTCTCTCCGCTAAAGCATCGACTCGAATTTGTGGGAAACGCGCTGTTCATTCCGTTTTTCCTCATCGGAGTAGGCATGATGATCGACTACAAAGTTCTCTTCAGTGGCTATGAAGCGCTACTCGTTGCCGCAGTAATGGCAATGGTCGCCATCACCAGCAAATGGCTTGCCGCAACGTTGACGCGCGTTACCTGCAAACTGTCGAAGGACGAAGGACTGATGATTTTCGGGTTGAGCAACGCACACGCCGTAGCTACATTAGCCGCCGTGATGGTGGGTTACAACATCATTCTGGGACAAAATCCCGATGGCACTCCGGTGAGATTGCTCAACGACCATGTGTTGAACGGAACAATTATCATGATCCTGTTTTCGTGTATCATCAGCTCTTTTGTTACCGAAAAAGCAGCCCGCCGCTTAGCATTTGCAGGGAAAAGTAACGACGAAAGCGACAAAGAGATACGGGAACGAATTTTGATACCGGTCTCAAATCCCGAAAACATCGACAGGCTGATGGAACTTGCCGTGATGATGAAAACGACCCCTCTCAAGCAACCATTATATGTATTGACGGTAGTAGACGATACGGCAAACAAAAGCAGAGGATCGGGAGAAAAATTATTAGAGCGATCGGCAAAGATAGCCGCCGCGACCGACAATACGATCGAACAACTGGTTCGCTACGATGTGAATGTTGCCAGCGGAATTATCCATACGATCAAAGAACACAATATCTCGGACTTAATTATAGGGTTGCATCGCAAAACAAAAATCACAGAATCATTCTTGGGTCAGATGGCCGATTCATTACAAAAAAGCATGAACCGCTCCATCTACATTTACAGGCCGATACAACCGCTCGGGACAACCTCCCAGGTTGTGGTTTTTTTACCCGAGAAAGCCGAACTGGAACTCGGATTTCAACGCGCTTACGAGCATATTCATCACATTGCCAAGCAAGCCGATGCTTCGCTTGTCTTTTATGCCAATGAGGAGACCGAGGAAAAAATAAAGATTCTATCCTCTCTCCAACGGCACAAAACGCCCACCTTCTACCGGAGAATGGAGGGATGGGGTGATATTGAAAATTGCATCAAACAGGTGCGTAACAATGATTTGGTCGTGTTTTTTGCCGGTCGGAAGTCAACCATATCATACCATCCTTTATTCGAGGAGCTATTTGCTGCTGTTACCGATACGGTTATTAACAACAGCCAGCTGATCGTCTTCCCCGAACAATTCGGTTTTCAGTCTGAGACTGACGAGCGGTTTAGTGTATTGAACAATCCCTCTCCGGGCTTTGAAGAGCTGAAAAAGCCGCGTAAATGGTTAGACGTTTTCACAA
>CAZFTY010000225.1:0-4817 GCA_964521835.1 uncultured Microbacter sp. | reverse complement strand
ATTACTGTAAGCATATGGTTGAAAAAACAATGTAAAAGTTCTCTTTTTCAACGTAAAAAAGTCCAATTTTGCTTATAAAATGACTACGAAATTGGCAAAAGGCAAAAGGAATAATTATATTTGTGGTATAAAAGAAAGGGTATTATAATGGAAAACCGTTTTTCGGATAAATTAAGAGATGTGCTCAGTTATAGCCGCGAAGAGGCTGAAAGGCTGGGTAACAACTATATAGGACCGGAACATCTGATGTTGGGGCTTATACGCGATGGCGAAGGAAAAGCCATTGAAGCACTTACATTGTTGCATGCCGATCTGTCTCAACTTAAAAACAAGATTGAAGAACAGATAAAAACAGATACTGTGGTTTCTGCCAACGATTTGACAGTGCCAAGAAATACGGAACGAATTCTGAAAATTCTCTATTTGGAAGCTCGTTCTCTCAATAAGAACATTGCAGACACGGAACATCTTTTACTCGCTATTCTGAAAGAGAAAGAGAATCTTCCGGCTCAATTGTTAAGTGGTGACGCTGTGAATTATGATTCTGTGCGTGAAGTAATTGAAGAAAAAAAAGATATTCATATGGGCGGAGGATTCCCTAACGACGAAGATGATGACGAAGAACTCGGTAGTTCTAAAACATCGCAACAACAGCCGGAAAAACCGGAAACCAAAACAGTGGGAGATACTCCTGTTCTCAATAATTTTGGAAACGACTTGACCAAGGCCGCCCGTGAAAACCTGCTCGATCCTGTGGTGGGACGTCAGAGCGAAATTGAGCGCGTGGCTCAAATTTTAAGTCGTCGGAAAAAGAACAATCCGGTGCTGATTGGCGATCCAGGAGTAGGTAAATCGGCTATTGTAGAGGGACTTGCAATGCGCATTGTTCAGCGGAAAGTGCCACGTACCCTTTACGAGAAACGAATCATTGCCCTCGATATGGCTTCGATCGTAGCGGGAACAAAGTACCGCGGGCAGTTTGAAGAAAGGCTGATTGCGATTCTGAATGAGTTGAAAAAAAATCCGCAGATCATCTTGTTTATAGACGAAATACATACCATTGTCGGGGCTGGCGGAGCAGCCGGATCGCTCGATGCGGCCAATATTTTGAAACCGGTACTGGCTCGCGGCGAAATTCAGTGCATCGGTGCTACTACGTTGGACGAATACCGTCAAAGCATTGAAAAAGATGGTGCTCTCGAACGTCGTTTCCAGAAAATTGTGGTGGAACCTACCACGCCGGAAGAGACACTGGAAATTCTGAACAATATCAAACAGCGGTACGAAGATCACCACCGTGTGACTTATACCCCCGAAGCCATTGCCGCCTGTGTCAAATTGACAGACCGGTACATCACCGAACGTTGTTTCCCGGATAAGGCAATCGACGCGCTGGATGAATCGGGTGCTCGCGTGCATATTTCAAATATCGTGGTGCCGAAAGAGATTGAAACACTCGAAAAAGAGCTGGAAGAGGCCAAACAGGCCAAGCAAAAGGCTGTAGAACAACAGCAATTTGAATTGGCTGCCGAGTACAGGGATAATGAGAAAAAATGCCACGAACGGCTGACAGAGGCAACTCTGCGTTGGGAAGAATCGACCAAAGAGCAGCGTCAGGTGGTGGATGCCGATAAAGTTGCCGAAACCGTTGCCATGATGTCGGGTGTGCCGATGCAACGCATTGCTCAGGCCGAAAACGAACGGTTGATAGAGATGCAAACGGGGATTAACGGCAAGGTTATCGGTCAGGCTGAAGCGGTGGAAAAAGTGGTGAAAGCCATTCAACGCAACCGTGTGGGGTTGAAGAATCCGAATAAACCGATCGGAACCTTTATTTTCCTTGGACCAACCGGTGTCGGAAAAACGCACCTTGCAAAACAGTTGGCTCAGTTTATGTTCGGATCGGACGATGCGTTGATTCGTGTCGATATGAGCGAATACATGGACAAATATACCGTGTCGCGCCTTATCGGAGCGCCTCCGGGATATGTGGGCTATGAAGAGGGCGGACAACTGACCGAGAAGGTGAGACGGAAACCCTATTCGATTATTCTGCTTGATGAGATAGAAAAGGCCCATCCCGATATTTTCAATATATTATTGCAGGTGTTCGACGAAGGTCACCTTACCGACGGTCTCGGTCGTCGTATCGACTTCAAGAATACGATTATCATCATGACTTCGAATGTGGGTACGCGTCAGTTGAAAGAGTTTGGGGCGGGTGTCGGTTTTCGTTTGGAACAAAACGATTCGACATCGGCATCGGAACGGTCGCGCAATGTGATTCAGAAAGCATTGAACCGCACGTTTGCTCCCGAGTTTTTGAACCGTGTGGACGATGTGATTATGTTCGATCAGCTGAGCAAAGATTCCATTCTGAAGATCGTCGATCTGGAATTACAGGGTCTTTATCGTCGAATCGAAAGCTTAGGATACCATCTTGAGATGACCGATGAAGCGAAAAATTTTGTGGCCGGCAAAGGATACGATGTCCAGTTCGGTGCCCGTCCATTGAAAAGGGCTATTCAGAAGTACGTGGAAGACGAGATGGTCGAAATAATTATGAAAGCTACCATTTTACCGGGCGATACGGTAACGATGACGGTAAACGCCGAAGAACAAAAACTATCGGCAAACATTGTTCATCCGGTAGCATAAATTTTCAGGAATACTTGTGAAAGCCGCTCTGTTTCAGGGCGGCTTTTTTATTTGAGGGTGTTCACGCCAATTCGCTTAGTTCGAGCCAGCGCAGGGTTTTTTCGTCGAGCAGGGCGATAACTTCCGACATCCGGTTGGAAAGCGTGACAATTTGATCCGTATCGCTGGTTCCGCCCGAAAGTTGTTCTTCAATCTGCTTCTTCTCTGCTTCAAGCTCTCCGATTTCTGCTTCAAGGGTCTCGAACTCCTTCTTTTCTTTATAAGATAGTTTTTGCTGTTTTTCGGCTTTCGGACGCTGCTGTTTTTCCTTTTCGGGCTTGGGAGCTTTTTCTTTTTCTTCTGCCTCCTGAGCCAGTTGGAGCTCTTTCCACTCGCGGTAGTCGGTATAGTTGCCGGGGTAGTCTTTGATCTTTCCATCGCCTTCAAATGCCAGCAGGTGATCCACCACCTTGTCCATAAAGTAACGGTCGTGCGATACCACGATGACGCACCCTTTGAAACCGGACAAATACTCTTCCAGCACATTCAACGTAGCAATATCCAGATCGTTGGTCGGCTCGTCGAGTACCAGAAAATTCGGATTTGTGATAAGTACAGTGCACAGATAGAGACGACGGCGCTCTCCTCCGCTTAGTTTGGCCACAAAATTATATTGTACTTCGGGAGGGAAAAGGAAGAGTTGCAAAAACTGTGAAGCCGACAGCTTGCGGCCGTTGCCCAGCGAAATCTCTTCGGCAAATCCACGCACCACGTCAATGACCTTCATCTGGTCGTCAAACTTCAACCCATCCTGACTGTAGTAGCCGAATGAGACGGTTTCGCCCACGTCGAACGAACCGCTATCCGGTTTTACCTCACCCAAAAGCATTTTCAGAAATGTCGATTTGCCGGTTCCGTTTTTTCCGACGATTCCCATCTTTTCGTAGCGCGAAAAATTGTAGTAGAAGTTATCTACCAGCACTTTACTTCCATATGCTTTCGAGATGTATTTTGCTTCAAAAATTTTAGACCCAAGGTAGGACGCTTTCACTTCGAGGGAGACACTGTTCTCTTCGCGGCGTTGCTTTGCCCTGCGTTCAATTTCGGCAAATGCTTCCACGCGCGAGCGGGCTTTGGTTGCCCGTGCCTGCGGCTGACGGCGCATCCAGTCGAGCTCTTTTCTGTAAAGATTTTTGGTTCGCTCCGTCTCGGCATTGAAATTATCGATCCGGTCCTGCCGTTTTTCGAGATAATAGCTGTAGTTTCCCTTGTATTGAAACATGCTTGCCTGATCGATTTCGAGAATGTCGGAACAGACCCGATCGAGAAAATAACGGTCGTGCGTCACCATCAGCAGCGCCATTTTTGTGCCCTTGAGGAAGTTCTCAAGCCACTCCACCATCTCCAGATCGAGGTGGTTGGTCGGTTCATCGAGAATAAGCAAGTCAGGTTCGGCAATCAATACATTGGCCAGCGCCACCCGTTTCAATTGTCCGCCCGACAGGTGACCGATCTGCTGGTCGAAATCGGTAATTTTCAGGTTGCCGAGAATCTGCTTGATACGAGTTTCATAATCCCACGCCTTCAGATCGTCCATGCGCGCTAACGCGTGCTGGTACACCTCTCCATCGACCGATGAAGGGTTTGCCTCGAGATGACGGGTCAACTGTTCGTACTCCTTTATGGCATCCGTTATCTCATTCTGAGTACTGAAACAGGCTTCGAGCACTGTCAATCCGGCAGCAAACGACGGATCCTGACGCAGGTACCCGACCCGCAAATCGCGACGAAAAGAGATAGTTCCGGTTTCGTAATTCTCATCTCCGGCCAAAATAGAGAGAAGTGTCGTTTTGCCCGCTCCGTTTTTAGCAATCAGCGCAACACGCTGGCTGTCGGCAATGCCGAATGAAATATTTTCAAAAAGGAGATTATCGCCAAACGATTTAGTGAGATTCTCTACTTGTAAGCAACTGGCCATAAGATATGTAATATTTACAAAAGTTCTGTTATTCTACCCGTGAAGGAGGCAATATACATTCCACGTACGTGCCATTCCTCCAAAATTCCACTGAATTTAAATGGTCACTTCATTGACGAGTGGTTTTTCATCTATAAAGTCGTTAATGTTTTGCAGAGTGGTTTCGGCGATATTGAATAGTGCCTCTTTGGTAAAGAAAGCC
>CAZFTY010000224.1:0-4832 GCA_964521835.1 uncultured Microbacter sp. | reverse complement strand
ATTGTTAAAAAGCACGCCAACAGTATGAGCAATAGCTGTCTCAAAATTGTTCTGTTTTGTTCGGTCAACTCAATTTATCGAAAAGATCCATCAATCGCTCCAGTTCGGCATCGGAACTGAAGGTAATGGTGATTTTACCTTTCCCTTTGTCGTTGCAAGAAAACTGTACGTTTGACTGCAGACGCTCTGACAGACGGTTCTGAATCAGGGCGTGTTCTGCCGGGGTAGTCGTGGCTTTCTTTGCGGGTATTGTTTCCGATACCGGCGATGATGTCTCGTCGTTTGCCCGTACCATCACCTCCACTTTTCTTACCGAAAGGTGATTCGCTAATATCTCTTCGTAAATCGAAATTTGTTTTGCAGGATCTTCGATGGTTATCAGCGCCTTGGCATGTCCCATGTCTATTTGCTTGTTCTTGATTCCCATCTGTATTTCGGCTGGTAACCGAAGCAAACGTAAATAGTTGGAAATGGTAGCACGCTTTTTGCCAACCCGTTCGCTCAGTCGTTCCTGAGTCATCTTATATTCTTCGAGCAAGCGATGAAATGTGAGGGCAACCTCTATGGCATTCAGATCTTCACGCTGAAGATTCTCTATCAGTGCCATTTCCATCACAAGATCATCTTCTGCCTTCTTGACATATGCCGGAATGGTGGTGAGTCCCGCCATTTTCGATGCCCGGTAACGGCGTTCGCCCGCAATAATCTGATAATTGTTCTCGTCAACCTCTCTCAATGTAATCGGTTGAATAATACCAATTTCCCTGATAGAGGCCGATAATTCGGATAGCGCTTCTTCGTCGAAGAAAGTTCTTGGCTGGTTGGGATTCGGATGTATCTTGGCAATCTCGATTTCGTTGATAGACGATGATCCACCGGTGCTGATAGGTTCTATATCAATGAGAGCGCCAAGGCCGCGTCCGAGTGCATGTTTTTGTACCATATCGTTCTTGTATAAGGTCGTTCGGTTTGCTGGTAAAAAATGGTAGAAACAAAATTACTCTTCGGTTTCTTCTCTGGCAATAAGTTCTTTGGCCAGATCGAGGTAGTTTTGAGACCCTTTCGATTCTCTGTCGTAAAGCAAAACGGGTTTACCATGGCTGGGCGCTTCACTGAGCTTGACATTTCGTTGAATAACCGCTTTGAAAACCAAATCGCCGAAATGTTTTTGCACTTCGTTGTAGACCTGATTGGCCAAACGCAACCGGTTGTCGTACATGGTCAGCAAAAATCCTTCAATGGCCAGTTCGGGATTGAGCTTTGTCTTGATTATCTTAATAGTGTTGAGCAACTTGCTGATACCTTCGAGTGCGAAATATTCGCACTGTACCGGAATAATGACTACGTCGGAAGCCGTCAGGGCGTTGACTGTTATCAAACCGAGCGACGGCAGACAGTCAATCAAAATATAGTCGTATTCATCTTTCATCGGTTGCAACATGCGTCGCATGATTTTTTCCCGGTGTTCGATTTCAAGCATCTCAATTTCGGCGCCAACCAAGTCTATGTGAGAGGGAATAATAGAAAGATTGTCTAATTCGGTCGGGAGAATTGCCTCCTTAGGTTCAATCTCTTCTACCAGACATTCGTAAATGCTTTTCTTTACTTCGCGCACATCTACTCCTAAACCGGATGAGGCATTGGCTTGCGGATCGGCATCGACAAGAAGAACTTTCTTTCCCAGCGACGCTAACGATGCAGCCAGATTAATAGCTGTGGTTGTTTTGCCAACACCTCCTTTTTGGTTTGCTAAAGCAATAATCTTTCCCATATATCTAATTGATTTGCGAATTCAAATTTGTCTTGCCAATATGCGTTTTATCGATTCAAAATAACAGTTTACAAATAACCTGCCATTTTTTCAACAATATCTTTACTCTCTATTGCATTGAGGCACTCATATGTGCCGAATTTGCACGGAACATTCCCGAAAATGGAACATGGCCGGCAAGCTAACGGTAGCTGAACGGCATTGTGTTCGGGTTGATTCATTCCATAAAACCCTGCGTAGGGATGTGTAGCACCCCAAACGGATATTACCGGCGTACCGACCAGCGAGGCGAGGTGCATATTTCCCGAATCCATGGTGAGCATTACGTCCAGCTCTTTCATCAACAACAGTTCGGCGTCGAAAGGCAGTTTGCCAACAACCGATTCCGTTTTTGGGTATTTTTGTATCCAGTCGTCTATTAATTGTCTCTCTTTTTCTCCGGCTCCGAACAAAAAAATGCGGATGTCGTCTTGTTGGGAAAAATAGTCGATAATGGTTTCTATTTTGCTGAACGGCAATTGTTTTCCGATGTGTTGCGAAAACGGAGCAATGCCGATCCACTTGCCGCTTTTTGTGCCGAAAGTTGCGTAAACCGGTTCTCTGGATGTTAGGGTTTCAAAAGGCAAACCGCTGTTGACAGATCCGATAGTGAGTCCTAACAACGAGAATACAACCCGGTAGCGTTCGATCGATGAGGTAAGTTGAACAGATTGAAGGTGACCCTTTTCTATCAACTCTTTTTTTTCTGCTCTGCCTTTATCAATAACAAGCAGTTTTGTCCCCGTTACACGAAAAAGCGAACCCAATATTTTGGTTCGTAATACATCGTGCAGGTCAACCACATAATCAAAGTGGCGCATTTTGCGCAATTGGCGGAATAGTTTAAAAATTCCCTTGAATCCCTTATGCGTACCGCGCTTTTCGAAGGCAACAAAATCGATGTTTGCATGTCCTTGCAGCAGTGGAGCTACCAAAGGCATAGAAACCACCGTGAAATGATGCTCCGGGTATCGTAGCGCAATAGAGCTGACCACCGGGATCATCATCGCTACATCTCCTAATGCCGATAAGCGTGTAACAAGTATATTCACGGAACTCCTAACTTTTGATTTTGGTTAGACAGACACTAATTCGTGTTCGATAGCAAATTACAAACAAAATTTATTTGGCGTACAACACCGGATTCAACGCCGGATCGTTATACATTTTCATCTGTTTGTACACTTTCATCCATTTGCGTCCGGCTTCGATGTCGCTAAGCAACTGGTCGATGGCCGACGAAAGATCGATCTGCTGTTCGAGTAATATGTCGAGCTTCTTTTTACATTCGGCACGGTGTGCATCCGAAGCCTCTTTCCGATCGGCTTCTTGTTGCATGTGATAAATCTTGAGCGCCAGAATCGACAACCGGTCGATGGCCCATGCCGGACTTTCCGTGTTTATAGAGGCGCCATCCTTTTTTGCCACCTCTTTGTATTTATCTAAAAAATAGCTGTCGATCAACTCCACCAAATCGGTTCTGTCCTGATTCGATTTGTCGATGCGACGTTTGATCTGGAGCGCCTCTACCGGATCAATTTCCGGATTGCGGATAATGTCTTCCAAATGCCATTGTACCGTATCGATCCAGTTCTTCAGAAAAAGGTAAAATTCAATGGTCTTTACTTCATACGGATTGCTTATGGGCGTATCCACATGATCGGTAACATGATATTGGTCGATTGCAGCTTTGAAAATGGTGTTGCAAAGGTGACTGAACATATGTGTTGAATTAATAATTAATAATTAATAATGAACTGCTGCGCTTGATGGCGACTCCAACTCCGTTATTAATTATTAATTGTTCATTATTAACTGATTAATATCTGTAGTGTTCCGGTTTGAACGGTCCGTCTTGCGCTACCCCGATATAGCTTGCCTGTTCGGGGGTGAGGCGGGTCAGTTTTACACCGATTTTTTCGAGATGCAGGCGTGCAACCTCTTCGTCGAGCTTCTTCGGTAAGCGGTAAACGTTTACGTCGTATTTATTGGTGAAAAGTTCGATCTGAGCCAGCGTCTGGTTGGTAAACGAGTTACTCATCACAAACGAAGGGTGACCGGTCGCGCAACCCAGGTTTACTAAACGGCCATCGGCCAACAATAGTATGTCATGTCCGTCGGGGAAGATATATTTATCTACCTGCGGTTTGATATTCTCGTGACGGATACCCGGGAATGCTTTCAGTTTGTCGACCTGAATTTCGTTGTCGAAGTGACCGATGTTGCAGATGATAGCCGCGCTCTTCATCTTTTCGATGTGTTCGATGCGGATAATATCGCGGTTACCGGTGGTCGTAACATAAATATCACCTTCGGCCAGCGCCTCTTCTACGGTGGTTACTTCAAAACCTTCCATGGCAGCCTGCAAAGCGCAAATCGGATCTATTTCGGTAACGAGCACGCGGGCACCGTACGAGCGCATGGAGTGTGAACATCCTTTGCCCACGTCGCCATATCCGCATACCACAACCACTTTGCCGGCAATCATAATGTCGGTGGCACGTTTGATGCCATCGGCCAACGATTCGCGGCAACCGTAGAGATTGTCGAATTTCGATTTGGTAACCGAGTCGTTTACGTTGAAAGCAGGGAACAACAATTTGCCCTCTTCGAGCATTTGATAGAGGCGATGTACACCGGTTGTGGTCTCTTCCGATACACCACGAATTTCGGGAACCATGCGGGTCCAGAGCGAAGCGTTTTTTTTCAACACCTCTTTTAATATGGAGTAGAGTTCACGTTCGTCTTCGCCGTCAGCTGCTTTGTCGAGAACAGAAGCGTCTTTTTCGGCGTCGTTTCCAACGTGAATCATCATGGTAGCGTCACCACCATCGTCAACAATGACATTGGGACCTTTGTTGCCATCAAATACTAACGCCTGAAGGGTACACCACCAGTATTCGGCCAGCGTTTCGCCTTTCCATGCAAATACCGGAACTCCGGCAGCGGCTATGGCAGCGGCAGCATGATCCTGCGTAGAATAGATATTGCAACTTGCCCAACGCACTTCGGCACCCAGTTC
>CAZFTY010000223.1:0-4841 GCA_964521835.1 uncultured Microbacter sp. | reverse complement strand
TTATTCTGACCGAAGAGGGCTACGACCGCGAATACTATTCGGGATTTACCGGCTACCTGTCTGCTGACAATCAAACGGATTTATATGTAAATTTGCGCTGCATGAAGATCGAAGCCGGAGAGTTGAAACTCTTTGCCGGCGGCGGTCTGCTCCCCGCTTCCAATCGCGAAACCGAATGGAAAGAGACGGAAGAAAAGCTGCAAACCATGCGTCGTTTACTTTGAAGAAGAACGATAAATGTTTAATGGATAGAGGTTATCCTCTTCATTTTTCATAATAATCTGTTAATCAATTTGGTATAAAAACGGTGCTGCTATAAACAACCATTATCATAGTTATTATGACCTCACGACGTGCATTTCTTCGAACAGGAAGCCTGGCATTAGCCGGATTGGCTTTGGGAAAAAACGCTTTTGCCTCAATGACTCCTCCCGAAAAGATGGGTTATCTCAGTTGCCGTCCCGAATTAGCCAGGCGTAATTTTACCTCCAAAGCGGTAGAGAATGTGATTGCCCGCGTCAAACCGACGATTGGCGATCGTAAACTTGCGTGGATGTTCGAAAATTGCTTTCCCAACACCCTCGACACAACAGTCGAATTTGCCATGAAAGCAGGTTTGCCTGACACTTTTGTTATTACCGGTGACATTCATGCCATGTGGATGCGTGACTCTTCCGCACAGGTTTTCCCATATATTCCTTATGCCAAAGAAGATACGCAACTCAGCCTTCTGCTCGAAGGCGTTATTCGAAGACAAACGGCTTGCATCAAAATAGATCCGTATGCCAATGCCTTTAACAAGGAAGCAACCGGCAGCGAATGGGTGAAGGACAACACACGGATGTTACCCGAATTGCACGAACGCAAATGGGAAATAGATTCGCTTTGCTATCCCATCCGCCTCGCCTACCACTACTGGAAAGCAACCGGCAACACGTCGGTTTTCGACACCGATTGGAAGGCAGCCATGCAGTTGATTTACAAAACGTTTATCGAACAGCAACGTAAAGATGGTGCAACTCCTTATACATTTACACGTCAAACCTCAACGCCCAACGATACCCTGCTCAATAATGGCATGGGAAGCCCGGTGAATCCGATCGGGATGATCGTCTCGTCCTTCCGCCCGTCGGACGACGCTTCCATCTTCGGATTTCTGATTCCGTCAAACCTCTTTGCAGCTGAGTCACTTCGCCAGGTGGCTGAAATCAGCCGAAGCGTTACCGGAGATATTTTATTTGCGGAGCGTTGCGAAGCACTTGCCCGAGAAGTTATGGATGCCGTGCAACAGTATGGGATTGTAGATCATCCGAAGTTTGGCAAGATATATGCCTACGAGGTAGATGGTTTCGGCAGCCGCAACCTGATGGATGATGCCAATATTCCCAATCTGCTTGCTTTGCCCTATCTTTGCCCTTCGATTAAGAAGAGCGATCCGGTCTATGCAAATACCCGCCGTATGGTTTGGAGTAAAGCCAACCCCTATTTTTTTGAAGGTAAAGCAGCTTCGGGAATCGGTGGTCCCCATGTCGGAATATCGTATATCTGGCCAATGAGTCTTATTATAAGAGCATTAACATCGGATAATAAAGAAGAGATTGCCTATAGTCTGCGAACGCTCCGCGACACGGACGCGGAAACCGGCTTTATACACGAATCATTTCACAAAGACAACCCAAACAATTTTACCCGTAAATGGTTTGCCTGGGCCAATACTCTATTCGGAGAATTGATTATCAAAGTAGCTAATGAGCACAAGGAATTGTTGAAAAATGAACTATAATTATTTTTACCATCATCTTTCCTTTTATGCAAAACAAAATCCAGTTATTTGAAGAGAAAAAAGTTCGTACTGCCTGGGACGAAGCATCCGAAGAGTGGTATTTTTCGGTGGTGGATGTTATTGAGGTGTTGACGGGAACCGACCGCCTCCGAAAATATTGGAACGACCTAAAAAAGAAGCTGACAGTTGAAGGAAGTGTGTTGTCCGAAAAAATCGGACAACTGAAAATGGTTGCTGCCGATGGTAGATTGCGCCTTTCGCATGAAATAGAATGAAAATAGAGGCTAAAAATTAAAGTACTTGACTATGAATAATCTGATTATCATTGGTAATGGCTTCGACTTGGCTCACAATTTAGAGACAAGCTACACTCATTTCATTAAGCATATTATCAATGAAAAAGACAAATACAGTGATTTATTCACCTCTCCTTTTAAAGACTATGATTCATTATTAAAGACCATCCAAAAGAATAATTCATTTGGTAATTTGATAAATTTTCAGAATCATTTTTTCAAACGTTTATTGACAAATTTATCTCTCAAAAATTGGTGTGATATAGAAGAAGCGTATTTCAGTGAATTAATCTCTTTAGATAAAATCCCTTATTATCAGAATAATCCAGCCAAGCTTAATCAATATTTTAGAACAGTTAAAGATCATCTGTCAGAGTACTTGAAGACACAAAATGAGTCTCAACCCATTCAAAGTTATCAAACATTGTTTAGAACGATAGATTCTTCAAATACGTTGATAATTAATTTCAACTATACTAATACTTTATTGGAACTATATAAAAATGATATTCAGCGCAGTAGAATTATACATTTACATGGAGAGTTAGATAATCCTGATAATCCTATGATTTTTGGGTATGCCGCAACTCATGAAGAATCCAGAAAGTTACTTGATAAGAAAGAAAATGAATATCTACGAAATATCAAGAAACATCTCTATAAACGAACTTCAAATGAGAAAAGAATTGCAGATTATTTAGATGGAACAGAGAAGATTGATATTTCAATCTTCGGTCATTCTTGTGGTCTATCAGATAATCTCATACTTAAACAGCTGTTTTGTCACAATAATGTTCAGTCCATTCGTACATTTTACTATGAAAATGTTGAAAGTCATTTTCAAACACAGGTAAATGTGGATAGAATCATGAATGATGATGACAAATTCAAGAAATGGATTGATTTTCAAACCTCTCATAGAATGCCTCAATGGAATGATTCTGCTGAGCAAATAGAAAATTTTGAAACGTATATTATTGATTTACATAAGGATCAAGATAACGAAAGACCTCCATATCTGCTTGATAATGTTATTATTTAAATTTGCGTTTGCTATACCAATACATCATGTTTTCAGATAAATCCAACATATTACAACTTGCCTCGCTGATGCTGCAATATGGCATCCGTCACGTGGTGCTTTCACCCGGATCGCGGAATGCGCCGCTGATTCATACCTTTACGCAACATCCCGGCTTTATCTGCTACACGGTGGTAGACGAGCGCTCTACCGCCTTTTTTGCACTGGGGTTAAGCCAGAAGTTGCTCCAACCGGTGGCAACCTGCTGCACTTCGGGAACGGCACTGCTCAACTACGGTCCTGCCATGGCCGAGGCGTTTTATCAGGAGATTCCGTTGTTGGTTATCTCAGCCGACCGACCCGAAGCGTGGATCGGTCAGGGCGACGGGCAAACCATTCCGCAAAACGGAGCATTTGCCGACATCACCAAAAAGAGCGTTCAACTGCCGGAACCGGCCAACGATACCGACGAATGGTATTGTAACCGCCTGATCAATGAGGCATTGATCCAGCTTACAGCCAACGGAAACGGGCCGGTGCATATCAACGTACCGCTATCCGAGCCGCTCTACCAGTTTACAACTCCCGCGTTGCCGGAAGCGAGAAAAATCAGTTTCCACACCGCAAAACAACAAGTTAAACCAGAACCATTCCAATCAGTCTGGAGCACCTCATCCAAACGCATGATTGTGGTGGGTCAACTGCCGCCGGAAAACGGCTTGGATGATATTCTTATCTCTCTGTTGAAAAAGGGAGAGGCGGTCGTACTGGCAGAGCATATCGGCAATGTACACACGCCGCAACAGATCGCCAATTTCGATTTAGTACTGGCTGCGTTACCGGAGGAAGAGTTGAATAACTATGCCCCCGATTTGCTGATTACACTCGGCGGTCATCTCACCTCCAAGCGGTTGAAACAACTTTTGCGTAAACACAAGCCTCAACATCACTGGGATATTCGCCCCGACGGCAACGTAAAAGACACGTTCCAGACGATCACTGACCTGATTCCGGCTGATGCAGCCGATTTTTTGCAACAACTCGCGGAAAACATCATCCCGAAAGAAGACAAGGCAAAAAAATTCAACAACTTGTGGATAGATAAATCGACCGCAGTAAACGCAGAAGTTGCCCGTTTTATGAAAGAGGCACCCTTCTCTGACCTGACTGTAGTCAATGCGTTTATACAACGTTTACCACAGCAATCCACACTTCATCTGAGCAGTAGCGCTCCCATCCGTTATGCCCAGATCAGCAAGCTGAATCCGACGGTTTCGGTTCTCTCCAACCGGGGCACCAATGGCATCGACGGGTCCATGTCGACCGCTGTGGGATACGCGGCAGCGAACGACGGATTGACCTTTCTGCTGATTGGTGACCTGAGTTTCTTTTACGACATCAATGCCTTGTGGAACAAACAGATCAGCAAAAACCTGCGGATTTTACTGGTAAACAACGGAGGCGGCAACATGTTTCACCTGATTAACGGGCCGCAGCAATCGGAGGCGATGGAAAGTTACATCGCTTGCCACCACAGCGAATCGGCCAAAGATCGGGTGCTGGCTTTCGGATTGCATTACCTGTCGGCCACCAATTTCGACGAACTCGACCGTTGCCTCCCCTATTTCTGCAACCCGGGTGAAGATTACCCGATGGTGCTGGAGGTTTTTACCCATACCGAAACCAATGCCTACGTTTTCAACAGTTTGTTTGAAGCCCTGAAAACCAGATGACAATGAAA
>CAZFTY010000222.1:0-4891 GCA_964521835.1 uncultured Microbacter sp. | reverse complement strand
GTTTGCTCAAACAGAAGTGGTAAGCAGTCAGGAGAGAGCAAATTTTGCCAACGGCGTGGCCTATAACCTGCCCAAAACCGTACTGGTAGTAGAAGTCGAAGCCGTCAAGTCCACCAAGCTGGCCGGACCTTACTACCGCTATTCCGAACGGTATCTCGGCACCAAAGATGTGATTACCGAAAACAGCACCAGCTGGTCGGTGAGTTCAATTAAGGTATGTCCGAAAGCCATTCCCGATCCGGCGAACCGTTACATTGTGAAACTCGACCCGGCATCGGCAGCTTCGTTTATAACACTCACCCCCAACGGAATTTTATATGGTGTAAATGTTCCGTTCACCCCGGCTGCAAAACACCCGGCACATAAACCGGCAGCGACACCGGCACCCGAACTCACCTTCAGCGGAGCCGTGCTGAACGAAGAGGCTTTGCAGGCCAACTCTGTAGCAAAAATGGCTGAACTGTCAGCCAAACAGATCTACCGGATACGCGACAGCCGCCTGAACCTGATTACCGGCGACAACGACAAATTGCCCGATGGTAAAGCGCTGGAACTGATGTTGAACAATCTCGACAAATCGGAAAAAGAACTTACGGCGCTGTTTGTTGGCAAAACCGTGAATGCACCGACTACACTTACCTTTGAGGTTACGCCCGACAACGAGTTGAAAAACGAAGTACTCTTCCGTCTTTCATCGCTCGGCGGTGTGGTATCGAGAGACGATTTGAGCGGACAACCATACTACATTAACATCAAAGATATCTCCGATAAGAATATGCCTGGCAGAGAAAGAGCCAGCCAAAGCGGCCTTTTTTACCGCATCCCCGGCCAGGGCGAGATTTCGGTTAGCGACCCGAACGGCAACATTCTGGCACACGAAAAATTTGATGTGGCTCAGTTCGGACAAATACAGTCATTAGCCGCTTCTATTTTCAACAAAAGTGCTATCAAACTGAAATTCGACCCTACAACCGGATCGTTGATTTCCATTGAAAAATAACCGTTCTGAGAACAAATAAAAAGTAACGAACGCGTTATTTTGTGCCGACATTTTTTATCTTTGCACCTGTTATCTTTCAATTCGTAACTGAAATTAAATTTCAACAAAACATTAATTGAAAGACACATAACACAAATAGCAAAGAAAATAATTGTCATAATCCCACTAAAAACAGATTTATGTATTCCAAATTAGTAGATCGTTTTCTGAAATATGTGTCGTTTGTGACCACATCCGACGAGAAAACAGGTCTGACTCCCAGCACTCCGGGACAGTTGATATTTGCCAATGCGCTGGCAGATGAGTTGAAAAATATAGGCATGACAGATGTCTCCGTTAGCGAATACGGATATGTAATGGCCACGTTGCCTTCCAATTGTAACGCAACCGTGCCCACCATCGGATTTATTGCCCACATGGATACCAGTCCCGACATGACGGGAAAACATCCGAAACCCAGAATCGTATCGAAATATGACGGCGCGGATATTCTCCTCGACAAAGAAGAGAATATTGTGTTACGTCCTTCCGATTTTCCTGAACTGTTGCAATACAAAGGGCAGGACATCATCGTAACCAATGGAAAAACATTGCTTGGTGCCGACGATAAAGCAGGGATTGCCGAAATAATGGAGGCTATCGAAACCTTAGCAGCCAATCCGTCGCTGAAGCATGGCACCATTCGCGTCGCCTTCACCCCCGACGAAGAGATTGGAATGGGCGCTTCCAAATTCGATGTCGAACAATTCGCCGCCGATTGGGCCTACACCCTCGATGGAGGCGAAATAGGCGAACTGGAGTACGAAAACTTCAACGCAGCTTCTGCTGCCATCACCTTCAAAGGGCGGAACGTTCACCCCGGATATGCCAAACATAAAATGCTCAACTCCATGCGTGTGGCCAACCAGTTTGCCAACATGTTGCCCCGCCACGAAACTCCGGAACATACGGAAGGATATGAGGGTTTTTATCACCTGACATCCATGGAGGGGAACGTTGAAAAATCGACATTGACATACATCATACGCGACCACGATCGCGATCGTTTTGAGAAACGGAAGAAAGAGGTGTTGCATTTGGTAAATAAAATCAATGCGGAATTTCCCGATTGCGCCACCGCCGAGATCAAAGACCAGTATTTCAACATGCGCGAAAAGATAGAACCGGTACTCCACATCGTAACGATCGCGGAAGAGGCCATGAAGGAAGTCGGGGTTAAACCGAACGTAAAAGCCATTCGTGGCGGTACAGACGGTTCTCAATTGTCGTTCAAAGGATTGCCTTGTCCGAATATCTTTGCTGGAGGACACAATTTCCACGGACGTTTTGAATACGTACCCATCCCCTCTATGGAAAAAGCGGTCGATGTGATTTTGAAAATCGTGGAGAAAGTTACCGCGTTGAAATAATTAAAATTTACTTCTCTTTTGTTTATGATTAAAACGACTCCGTTTACAGACAAACATATCGCGTTGGGTGCCCGCATGGCATCTTTTGCCGGCTACAATATGCCGATCGAATACAGTGGCATTACCGACGAACACATGACCGTGCGTCAGGGTGTGGGCGTTTTCGACGTATCGCACATGGGTGAATTTTGGGTAAAAGGCGACAAAGCATTGCCGTTTCTGCAAAAAATCACCTCGAATGATGTTGCCGCGTTGCCGATAGGTAAAGCTCAATACTCCTGTTTCCCGAATGGAAAGGGAGGTATCGTGGATGACTTGCTGGTGTACCACTATGAACCGGAAAAATATATGCTGGTGGTGAATGCCGCCAACATTGATAAAGACTGGGCATGGTGTGTGCAAAACAACACCGAAGGTACCGATTTGGAGAATGCGTCCGACCGGATGGCGCAATTAGCCGTGCAGGGACCGAAGGCAACTGAATTATTGCAAAAGCTTACTACCGTCGATTTGAGCACGATTCCTTATTATGCTTTCACAACCGGAGAGTTTGCCGGAGTAAAAGATGTGATCCTTTCGAATACCGGATATACCGGTGCCGGAGGATTTGAACTCTATTTCTATCCCGAAGCTGCAGATACCATCTGGAATGCCCTTTTTGAAGCCGGAGAAGAATTCGGCATCAAGCCGATCGGACTGGGAGCGCGCGACACCCTGCGTCTTGAAATGGGATTCGCTCTTTACGGCAACGATATTGACGATTCCACCTCACCCATCGAGGCTGGATTGGGATGGATAACCAAATTTACCGAAGGCAAAGCATTTATCGACAGACCGCTGCTCGAGACTCAAAAAGCAAACGGTGTAAAGCGTCGTTTGGTTGGGTTTGTGCTTACCGAAAGAGGGATTCCCCGTCACGATTATGAGATTGTAAATGAAGAGGGACGTGTGATCGGGAGAGTAACCTCCGGAACGCAATCGCCCGTACTGAAAGCCGGTATCGGCATGGGATACGTGGAAATAGCGTATGCAAAAGCCGAAACTCCTATTTTTATCAATATCCGGAATAAACCGGTTGCGGCAAAAGTTACAAAGGCACCTTTCTGTCAGGGAGCTCTGTAACCGAGACCTGTTGTGTTTTGCTTTTTTTGCAAAAATAAACGTCAGGCGCTTGTATCTTGCTCCAAAATGCGTTATTTTTGTGTCGCAAATTAGTACTAATAATAAAATTTACAAAAATGGCTCACGTAATTTCAGAAGATTGTATTGCATGTGGTTCTTGCATCAGCGAATGTCCTGTTGAAGCTATCAGCGAAGGCGATATCTACGTTATTGATGCGGACGTTTGTACCGATTGCGGAACATGTGCTGATGTTTGTCCTTCAGAAGCAATTCATCCGGCATAACACGCACTATTGCAAGTATTAAAACCACCTCACGGAGGTGGTTTTTTTGTATCCGCTTATTCTTAATTTTATGCTGGCACAATTTATAAAGTTCTGTGTGGTAGGGGCTTCCGGTACAATCATCGATTTCGGATTGACGTACATCTTCAAAGAGAAGCTTCGTGCCAACAAATATATATCCAACTCCATAGGGTTTATTGCGGCGGCCACCTCCAATTATATTCTGAACCGGGTATGGTCGTTCGAGAATCACAACCCGGCCATAGGCGAACAGTATATGCTATTTATGGCAATCTCCCTGCTCGGCCTTGGCATCAACAACGGAGTCATTTTTCTGTCAACAAAAAAATTCCACCCCAATTTTTACGTGGCTAAAATAGTAGCTACCGGAGTGGTTACTTTGTGGAATTTTGCCATGAATTACCTCTTTACATTCCGATAATTTCTCATCTGAAATATGAAAAACGAAGCGCGTATCGATAAATGGTTGTGGGCTATGAGGCTGTTTAAAACCCGCACCATTGCCGCCGAAGCCTGCAAGAAAGGACGAGTGATGGTGCAGCAGGTCGCTGCCAAACCTTCCCGTAACATTAAAGTAGGCGATGTCATTCAGGTGAAACGACCTCCGGTAACCTATTCATTCAAAGTACTTGCCCTGACAGAGAACCGTCTGGGAGCCAAATTAGTGCCCGAATATATGGAGAATGTCACCACTGCCGACCAGTTGGAACTGCTCGAACTCTCGAAAGTAAGCGGATACATGGGTCGTGACCGGGGTACCGGAAGGCCGACGAAGAAAGATCGCCGTACGCTGGACGCTTTTCTCGACGACGAGGAGCCTTTCTTTGCCGATGAGGATTGGGAAAATTGAGGTTTCAGGTTCCAGATTCCAGGTTCCAAAATTTAAAATTCAATTCTCTGAATTTAAGACATTGGGAAGATTAACGCTGATCTCCTCATTTTCAAATTATCAAATTATCACATTTTCAAATTGAAACGATGTTTATTGCACAACAAAAACGAAAAGAAAAGAAAGAAGACAATCGAATAATTAAAATATTAATGAGAAAAACAAG
>CAZFTY010000221.1:0-4893 GCA_964521835.1 uncultured Microbacter sp. | reverse complement strand
GGCCCTTACGCCGCCAGTCAGGACGTGTTGATGGGCAATTACAATGGCGTAAGCGATCACCTGACTACGGTTCTCGAAGCGATTGTGGGCAAAGTAAGCGCCGGCACATCGGTTTTCTATCGTCAGGGAGTAGAGCCCAGCGCTCCAAATCAGAACGCGAGCAACTACGCTTTCGGCGAAGGTGCCAACTCGGATGTAATCGTTGGAGTGTTTGGTATTTCCGGCGTCTTTGAAGGCGAAGAGGGAGAATCGACAGCATCAAGTACTTTGGGTGACCGTCTGAACCTGAACATTCCTCAGAATCAACTCGATTTTCTTCGCACCATGAAGAAAAGATCCAACAAGCCGATCGTTTTAGTGCTTACCGGCGGTAGTCCGGTTTGTACCCCGGAGCTCTCCGAAATTGCAGATGCCATCATTTTTGTATGGTATCCGGGACAAGAGGGCGGCCGCGCCGTTGCCGATGCTCTTTTCGGCGATGTAAACCCATCAGGACGATTAGCCATCACCTTCCCAAAATCGGTCGATCAACTTCCCGCTTTCGACGATTACAGCATGAAAGGGCGCACCTATCGTTACATGACCGAAGAGCCGCTCTACCCTTTCGGATTCGGACTGAGTTATACTTCGTTCCAATATAGTGATATTGCTATCGACAAAGCCAAAATCAAAAAAGGAGAAACGGTAACTGTTACTGCAAAAGTAACCAATACCGGCAAATGGGATGGAGAAGAGGTGGTTCAGCTTTATGTGACCGATATAAAAGCAAGCACCCGCGTACCTCTTTACTCGCTCGACGGAGTTAAACGACTGAAACTGAAAAGTGGTGAATCTCAAACCGTATCTTTTCAGGTAACCCCACACATGATGGAGCTGGTCAATGATAACGGAGATCGGGTATTGGAAAGCGGCGAATTCAAAATTACAATTGCAGGCAGTTCACCTTCCCCTGTAGCGCAGACTCTTGGAGCTGCAACACCGGCATCGACATCATTTATTCTAAAATAATATTATTTCAAAACAACAACAACCCAAAATTAAATTCAAAAACATGAGTACTAAAGTTTATTTTCCTTCAGTGGAAAAAATTAAATTTGAAGGTAAGGAGAGCAAAAACCCTATGGCCTTCCGTTATTACGATCCTGAAAAAATTGTCTATGGCAAACCGATGAAAGAATGGTTCAAATTCTGTATGGCATGGTGGCATACACTCTGCGCAGAAGGTGGTGACCAATTTGGTGGTGGCACACAAAAACACCCATGGGTAGGTGCTGCTGATGCTGTACAAGCTGCTAAAGACAAAATGGACGCAGGTTTCGAATTCATGCAAAAAATCGGCATCGAATACTACTGTTTCCACGACATTGACCTGGTAAACGAAGGTGGTAGCATCGAAGAATACGAAGCTAACCTGAAAGCTATCGTTGAATACGCAAAACAAAAACAAGCTGAAACAGGCCTCAAACTGATGTGGGGTACCGCTAACGTATTCAGCCACGCTCGTTATATGAATGGTGCCAGCACCAACCCTGATTTTTCAACTGCAGCCCGCGCTATGGTTCAGATCAAAAACGCTATCGATGCTACTATCGAACTGGGTGGTAAAGCTTACGTGTTCTGGGGTGGTCGTGAAGGTTACATGAGCCTGCTCAACACCAACATGAAACGTGAAAAACAACACCTTGGCACCATGTTGCAAATGGCCCGCGACTACGGTCGTGCAAAAGGGTTCAAAGGCGTGTTCCTGATCGAACCGAAACCAATGGAACCGATGAAACACCAATACGACGTTGACACAGAAACTGTTATCGGCTTCCTGAAAGAATTCGGTTTGGAAAACGATTTCAAAGTTAATATCGAAGTAAACCACGCTACATTGGCTGGTCACACATTCGAACACGAATTGCAATGTGCAGTTGACGCAGGTATGTTGGGTGCTATCGACGCTAACCGCGGTGATGCTCAAAACGGATGGGATACCGACCAGTTCCCTGTTGACCTGTACGAACTGACACAAGCTATGCTCGTTATCCTTCAGGGTGGCGGTATGCAGGGTGGCGGTACCAACTTCGACGCTAAAATCCGTCGTAACTCTACCGACCTCGACGATTTGTTCATCGCACACATCGGTGCAATGGATGTAATGGCACGCGCATTGGAAACAGCTGCTGCCATCCTCGAACAATCTCCTTACAAGAAAATGGTTGCCGATCGCTACGCATCTTATGACGCTGGCAAGGGTAAAGAATTCGAAGAAGGTAAACTGACCCTCGAAGATGTTGTCGCTTACTCAAAATCTGTTGGCGAACCCAAACAGATCAGTGGCAAACAAGAACTTTACGAAGCACTTATCAACATGTATATTTAATCATCTGTATGATTAGATAAGCTTCGTAAATATAAATGAAGAGCCGGAATGATGACTTTTACTGTTTAATTTCCGGCTCTTTTTCTACTTATTCTATGGCAATCAATCTTATTAACAACTTAAAAAAACTAATACAAAATGGCTTTTATCGACACAGGTGGTAGTAAGTCCAGCTCCTTTCAGGAAGGAAGCAAACTCTACATCGCACTTTTGACATTGGTGGCCACACTCGGTGGTTTGCTTTTTGGGTATGATACTGCAGTGGTGAACGGCGCTGAAAAGTCGCTGGTTGAATTCTACATTTATAAAGAAAACGGAGGTAATTATCTTTTCGATCCGAACACAATCTTCACGCTTATCAGCCAGTACCGTTTACTGATGGTCATCGTTCTTTATGTGATCTTCGTGGTAATCGGGGCGCAGATGATCGGACTGTTAGGCAAGAAAAAGGGCGGCATTGTAAGCGCCATTATGCTGGGTGGGCTCACTATCTGGGCTATCAGCTTTTTAAGCAAAGTACTTCCGGCTCTCTCGGATGTCGCAGAAATGAAAAATACAGCTGACGCTGTAAAAGGATTCGTCATTGCAAGTGCGCTGATCGGATGTATCATCGGTGGTGCTTCCGCCGGATTTATCTCCAAATCATTGGGTCGTAAAAACGGTTTGTTTATCGCTGCTGTTGCCTTCTTCATTTCAGCCGTCGGTGCATGGAAACCCGAAACTTTTAACGTATTCGGCACACTGCCGGTATACTCATTTGTCATTTATCGTATTATCGGCGGTATCGGTGTTGGTATAGCCTCTATGATTTCTCCGGTATATATTGCCGAAATTGCTCCCGCAAAAGTACGCGGCAAACTCGTATCTTTCAACCAATTTGCCATCATCTTCGGTATGTTGGTTATCTATTTCGTCAATCTTATGATTGCTCGTCAGGGCAATGAACAGTGGCTAATTACCGACGGATGGCGCTACATGTTCCTATCCGGAGCTATTCCTGCCGCTATCTTCATCATTTTATTGTTCTTCGTTCCGGAAACTCCCCGTTACCTTGCGCTGAAAGGCAAAGACGAGAAAGCGTTGAGTGTGCTTGAAAAAATAGCCGGAAAAGAGAGCGCTAAAAACATTCTTGCCGACATTAAAGGGACGTTACACGAAGCCAATGCGCCGTGGTTATCATACGGATTCGGTGTGATTATAGTCGGCATCCTGCTATCGGTATTCCAACAGGCCGTGGGTATCAACGTAGTGCTTTACTACGCCGGTAATATTTTCCGCGATATGGGTGCATCTACCGATTCTTCATTGCTCCAGACAATCATCGTAGGTATTGTGAACCTCACATTTACGGTTGTGGCCATCGTCACCGTCGATAAATTCGGACGTAAACCGCTGATGATTATCGGTTCGATAGGAATGGCAATCAGCATGATCGCTCTTGGGTTCACCTTCTATTCGGGTCACGTAGGACTCGTAGCTCTCATTTTCATGTTACTCTATACCGCGGCTTTTGCTATGAGCTGGGGTCCTGTTTGCTGGGTTCTTTTAGCCGAAATTTTCCCGAACTCGATTCGTGGTGCTTTATCGATCGCTGTTGCAGCTCAATGGATCGCCAACTGGGTTGTATCGCTGACTTTCCCGATGATGAACGACAATGTATGGCTTACCAACATTTTCCATCATGGTTTCTCTTACTGGATCTACGGTATCATGGGATTACTTTCCGCCATCTTTATGTGGAAACTCGTTCCCGAAACCAAAGGTCGTACGTTGGAGTCGATAGAAGAGCTCTGGAAAAAGAAAAAATAATTATTCCGCTTCACTGCTTACAAAAAAGAGTCGGTCGAACAAATTTCGACCGACTCTTTTTTGTTGCGGTAAAATCCGTTATTTCTATTCAAACAATTTCAGGTCAATAAATTCACCCATTTTTGCATATCCGGCTTCGTTGGGATGAAGAAAATCGCCCGAATGTAACGTCGGCAACAATGCTTTCGGCTCGTTCGGATCGATCATCACCTTTTCAAAATCGATCACCGCATCGAAACTGCCACTGGTACGAATCCAGGCGTTCACCGTATCGCGGGCTGTCTGGCGGAAATCTTTGTCATAAAACGACTTCCCGAACGGAAGAATCGTTGCGCCGTATACTTTCATTCCCTTTGCATGAGCCTTACCGATCATCTGCTTGAATGCTTCGATCAAATCATGCGCCATCTGTGAAGCATGTTCACTGCTTCTGATACCACCGATATCATTAATTCCTTCCGAGATGATGAGCCACTTCACATTATTTTGCTCCAGAATATCCCGATCGAAGCGGATAACAGCGGGCTGTCCCTGTCCTCCACGAACCACACAGTTTCCTCCGATTCCCAGATTCAATACCGCCCGATCTTTAGTGGCTGGATTCTTCAGCAATCGTTCGGAAAAGACATCCGCCCAACGATTGAATTTACTGGTTCCCGAACCACGTCCATCGGCAATAGAATTACCGATAATGGCAATTGCAGCGGTGGAACGCG